>JBCCUO010000803.1:0-2308 GCA_039196805.1 Planctomycetota bacterium
ACTGGAGGCCAAGTCTTCGGCGGGTCGGTTTTTGGAAGTGGATCTGGATTTCTTGCGACGACTCATCGATTCCTCCCTGGTGGGCTCGAATTGTGTTCGATCTCGTCTCGCAAAGCTACGAGAGCGCCGCCAAGTTCCTGTGTTGGCTACCAAGATCCCGCGATGGCTGCCGTATTGTTGCAAGACTTGCGTCTGATCCGCAGGCGGAAGTGCAAGCGATCGGGCTTCTCGCTAGGGCTTCGGGTTGGGACGGGTGAATCTCAGCGGGACGCGCGAGCGACCGGCTTTTATGGAGACGCTTCGCGGGTGATCTGCTGCTGGATTGGTCGGGCCCTCTCGCTTGCGCTTCGGGCTGGGGTGGGCCGTTCTGCCAAACCCGGTTGTCGGACCATAGGCGGCTGCACGATGCTAAGGTGCCGGCTCACATTGCTTTCGCCAATCCGGAACGGTCGCCGACGTCTCGTCCACGGAATCAAGTTTGAATCGCCCCTCCACTGAATCGAACGGATCGGAATCAGCGGCTTCAGCTTCCAGCAAGCCGACTGGGCGCCGTCGTTGGATGCGACTCCTGAAAGTCTGCGTCGCGTTCGTCGTCGTTGTCGGACTCGCCTCGGCCCTGCGCACCGCGTGGGCTCAGTGGCACCAACAGATTGCCAATGTCCAAGTCAACTTGCGAACGCTGGACCAACAGATCGCGATGGTCAACGATCCACAGGCGATTGGATCGCTTGAGGAGGATCGCAGGCGATTGACCGAGTCGATTCCCGCGTGGTCGCGCGTGAGGTGGGGCTACGCCATGTGCGGGTGTTGCCTTTACGCGGCCGCGTTGCTGCCGCCGGGAGTCCTGCTTCGTCGCACCGTCGTCGCGCTGGGTTCGAAAACCACGCTAGCGATCGCCTTGGCGGCTCAAGTCTTCGGACACGTGGGCAAGTACGTGCCTGGAAAAGCGATGGTCGTTGTTCTGCGAAGCAAGTCGCTGCGTGACCACGGCGTCACGACGGCAGCGGCAACCGCTGCAGTATTTGTCGAAACCTTAATGATGATGGCGGTCGGAGCGGCGATCTCCGGTGGGATCATCTGTTTTTTACCCATTCCGGGCTGGATGATTCTGGTTGCGATCGGAATTGCCGCGACCGCCACGCTGGGCAGCGTCATGATCTTGCACCCCAGAATCGTGACGCGAATCCTGGGCAAGGGTATCGCCGCCACGCTGGGAAGTCGCCAACGCCTGCACCTGATCCTTTCCGCGTGGATCTGGTCCGGCATCGCCTGGCTGCTGATTGGCGGATCGTTCATGATGCTTACGGCGGCGATCGAAGGCCCGCAAACGCCGCTGACGCTGTCCAGGTACGCGGTGTCGACCGCAGCGATCAGCTTGGCGATGGTGGTCGGTTTTGCGTCGCTTTTGCCGGGCGGCGCCGGCGCCCGAGAATTGGTGCTGACCACACTGCTGACGCCGGTCGTAGGCGCCCCGTTGGCCATTTTTTCGGCGATCGCCGCCCGCTTGATGTGCCTGGTCGTGGAGGTCCTGATGTCGCTGGCCGCTTGGGGATGGCTTCGACGACAAGGACGACAGCAGGTGACAGAGTGAGTTAGACTGTACACCAGTCAATTCACTCAGCCGCGACAATCCGATGACTGAAAACTTTCCTGATACGGCGGCAAGCACCGGAGTGGTCGGTGCCGTGACCTCGGTACTTCCAACGAGCGATCCTCCGCAATCGGAAGGACATCGGCTGTCCTTCGTGATTCCAGCCATGGACGAGGAGGAGACGCTGGCGGAGTTGACGCAGCGCATCGCCGCGGTCTGTGACCAAAACGGCTACCACCGACAGATTGTCTTCGTCGATGACGGTTCCACCGATCGTACTTGGCAGGTGATCCAGGAGCTGGTCCGTGTGGACCCAACGATCGAAGCGATTCGTTTTCGTCGCAATTTTGGTAAGGCGGCTGCCTTGCAGGCAGGATTCGCAGCCGCGACGGGTGATGTCGTGTTGACCATGGATGCCGATTTGCAAGACGATCCAAAGGAGATCCCGCGTTTCCTTGAGAAGATGGATGCGGGATTGGACGTGGTCAGTGGATGGAAGCGAGTTCGGCACGATCCTTGGCACAAGGTGCTGCCCAGCCGCGTGTTCAACTGGCTGGTCAGCACGCTGACCGGCGTCAAGCTGCACGATCACAATTGCGGTTTCAAAGCCTATCGACGTCCATTGTGCGACGAGATTTCGCTGTATGGCGAACGACATCGCTTCGTTCCGGTTTTGGCGGCCGCACGAGGCTGGACGGTTGGCGAGATCGAAGTGGA
>JBCCUO010000804.1:0-2307 GCA_039196805.1 Planctomycetota bacterium
AGCGCGTTGAACCCAAAAAGCTTAGCCTCGGGATAGCAGGCGCAGTTATGTGGCGGAGCATAGGTCAGACCATTGCAGGGCATGACGCCATAGAGGCAGCCACCTCGGACCCAATGATTGATATCCCAGTGCTCTTCGTCGGGGTCAACAAACTCGATGCCGGTTCGCGATGGCATCAGGAAGTTGTCCGTCGCCTTGGCGATGTAGCAGCGATGGTGGAACCAATAGGTGTCGACATCCGGGGCAAACGACTTGACGATCTCTCCCGTCCGAGGATTCCGTCCGGTGTAAACGCCGCTGTCGCGCCCTGACGTCAACGGAGCCAGCCAAACCAATCCATCAACGACCATCAAGTCTTGCGGTGACTGGTAGCCACTGCGGGGAAAGTCAGCGTCCCATAGCTTTTCGCCGCTCTTGGCATCACTGCTGATCATCTTGCCGTCGCCGCCGGCATACAGCACCACATCCTCGTAGACGACCAGTCGCGGACCAAAGTTAAACGTGAACGAATCCCTGCGTGTCACCGATTCGCTTTGCCAGACAAGATCCCCACTACGCCCATCGATGCTGACGATCTTCTCGCCATCGTGGAAATAGATCTGCGAGTCCTTGGCCGCCAGTGTCAGCGGAGAGACCTTCGTCTTCTTTGCCCACAGCTGCTTTCCCGTACTCGCTTCGAAAGCCATCAGGACACGTGGCTCCTCGTTCCAAAAGAAGTCACGCGACCGTGCTTGATCACCGACGGTGGGATGCAGCGGGACGTAGTCGGCAAGTTCCGCTTTGCCTTTGCGAACGACCAAAAACAAAAGGTCGCCGGTCGAGATGATCTCCTCGGTCGCGTCGCTCCCTTCGTAGGTCCGCAAGACGTCGCCGGTGGCAGCATCGAGCGCCGTCAACGGAGCATTGAAACCAAGCGTGACGTAGACTTCTTCCTCGGTGGAAACCAGTCGACGAGAAAGTTGCGTGGGACCACTCTTGAGCGGCCAGAGGTGCGGCTGCCAATCTTCGATGTCCTTGGACCAGAGGACGCTGCCGTTAAACGCGTCGCGGGAAATCAGCTTCCACTTGGGAGGCAACTGAATGGAAATGCGACTTCCCTCGTCCATGATGTAAAACATTCGACCACCCGAGGAAACCAACGCGCTCATGCTGGCCATGCGGTCGTGGTGACGCGACCACCGTGGGCTGCCAACCCATTGCAGGTGTCGTGGCGGAGCGACAACGTCGTCATGGGCGACCGAGTTTCCCGTGGCGTCATGCAAGTAGTGCGACCACTCGTCGATGTTCTCTGGTCGCGGCTTGACAAGTTTCGTCCACTCGTCGCCTTGCTTGATCATGGCAACGCCATTGGGCACCAAGACACGGAGCACTTCTTCCCTGGAAACATCACCCAACGACTCAGCGACAAGCAGATTGACCATGTTGTCGACGTAGGGAAGCTCGGTGCTATCGAGGCGGTCGAAGGCAACGTCCCCGTACTGGCCTGCTTGACGTACCCGGTTGCGTATCTTGTCAAGGTTGCTCGACTCTAAAACCAGCCCATGCACCTGAGTCGATTCGTTCTGTCGCAAGGCTGACGTTAGCCTGCCGTCACCCGCGTTCAAGTGGACGAAGAAACCCGCGGAAACGCCTGACTGTTTGATCACGTCCTTTGCGTCAGATTGGCTGTCAGCCTTCGCTGCCAACGGAAGTCCAATCAGCAAGGCCAGAGAGCAAGCAAGACTGGCAAGTCGACACATTCGTCGCATGGTTTGGCTCCGAGTGCAGCAAAGCGGGAGGGTAGGTGCAGATTCCAGATTGTAACCATCTGGCAGTTCGAGTGGATCGATGGCCGGCCACAAAGGAAGAGAAGTGTTCGGCTTGTGATTGAGGTGCACAAACGCACGACCCACCGTGGCGTCAGTCTTTCGGCGGTACGGAGGTCGGCCCGTCTCCAAGACCGGGCCTGAGTGATCTGAACGGAAATCAAGCAACCATCGCGCCGTTCCCACGATCATGGAGGTATCAGAGAAGTCGAACGGGGAGGGCCGGATCATGCCTGACGGAAAACGAAAACGCCGTTTTTCGGCCAATGAAAGCCGTCGGCGGTGGTACGCGGTCTACCGATCGTTCCGGTTTCGGCGTCGATTCGCTATCGAACAGATGAGCGGCGATGTGATGCCATTCGCCGCTGACCTCGAATCCTGGTGTCTACTTTTCCAATCACGACGGCCGCCCGCTCGTTGAGCTCTTTTGACAAAGGAACGCAGGACTCAGACAACTCTTCTTCTGTTGACGCCTTCCGACGCGGGTTAGACTTGCGACCTC
>JBCCUO010000805.1:0-2306 GCA_039196805.1 Planctomycetota bacterium
CTGCCCGACACCGCCACCGCCGTGCATCAGGACGTAATCGAATCCCTGGTCCATTGGCCTGCAGGGATAGTTATCTCCCAGGTGCCACTTACCAAACATCCCGGTGCGATATCCGTTCGCTTTGAAAATTTCTGCCAGAGTGAGTTCATTGGGACTCATGAATGACCGACCAAGAATGGTATGCCACACGCCAGTCCGGTTGGAGTAGCGTCCACTCATTAATGCTGAGCGGGTCGGCGAGCAGGTGGGATCGACGTGGAAGTCGGTCAGCCGAACACTTTCCGACCAGAGGCGGTCCATCTCTGGCGTGTTGATCATCGTATTGCCGTGGGCACCGATGTCACCATAACCCTGATCATCAGTAATCACGATAATCACATTCGGCTGTTCTGCTGAAGCGAGCGACGGCGTGACCGATTCGCCCCAAGAGGGCTACGGTAATGAGACGGAAATTGTCGATCAGGAGATTGTCGAAGGGGGCGCCGGCGGGGCCGATTCGGAGACCACCGACGTCGTGCTGCAAGAGCAAATTGGCGCCACGGCCGAAGCAGATGCGGGCCAAATCGGATGAAGGCTGAAAGACGACGAAATAATCGACCCCGAAGGCCGGCTTGGACGACGTCGAGGAGACGGTAGCGGTTGAAGGGACCGCTGACGCGCCGGCCGAATTGGACTGACGGAGGCGTCTGAGCGGCCGCGATCCGCCGTTCCTCTACGGCGAGCGGCGCCAAACTTCTCTCGTGATTGGAGGCAGGCAAATTGGAAACAACCGACGCCAAAAAAACGGAGCTTGCCGAACTCCAGGCTCGCATCACGCAACTCGAGTCGCAGATCGCCAAGGAGACGCACCACAAACCTTTCCGTCCGAGCGGCTACTACACGGCATACTACGCAACGACCGGCTTCATGCTGGGCATCTTCGGCGCCATGGCCAGCCTGCTGTTCAACGTGGTTGGCGCCACCCTCACGCCAGGTAAAGAGCCGCTGGAAATCATTCGCACGTACCTCACCTTTCCGTTGGGCGATAAGGCCTTCGCCCTGCCGCCGGAGCAAGACGGATTGATGCTGGCCATTGGCTGCTGCCTCTACTTGGGGACTGGAATGTTGATGGGAATACCGGTTTACCTGGCACTGACACGGTGGGGAGAAGGGAGATCGGTCGGCGTCAAGTTGCTGATCGCCTCCGCAGCCTCGTTAGCGATCTGGATCATCAACTTCTACGGCATACTGTCCTGGCTGCAACCGGCGATCACGGATACCTCCCCTGAGAACCTCATTGTGAACCGCGTCCCCCCATGGGTCGCGGCGCTGACGCACTTGGTCTTCGGTTGGACGATGGTCCTTGTCTACCCGTTGGGGCGGTATGTGCCCTATCAGCGCGTTACGGAGCAACCATGAATAGCGCAGAACAACCGCAAGGAATGCCGATCGACCAGGAGCGAGCGGCCGACCACCTTGTCGACCAAAGCGAGCTGGTCGAGGAACGGTTGGTGCTCTGGTACTTCTACGCCGCGTTGGGATACCTGCTCGTCTCTTTCGCCGGCGGCCTGCTCATGGCGCTGCAACTGGTGAAATGGAACCCGCTACAGGGCATTGAGTACTTGTCCGCCGGTCGATGGCGGATGATCCATACCAACGCGATCGCCTACGGCTTCCTCGCCAATAGCTTTCTGGGCGCCTTGCATTGGGCGATTCCTCGTCTCACCCTGCGTCCGGTGCTGAGTCGTCCATTGTCCTACTTCATATTCGTCGCGTGGCAGGTCGTCGTCCTGGCGACTGCCGCGGGACTCATGATGGGTGAGGCGCAAGGCGTCGAATGGGGAGAGACGCCGGTCTGGATCGATCCGCTCGCCCTGGTAGGACTTGCCTTGGTCGCCGTCAACTTCATGGCGCCGATCGTTCAGACGAAGGGACCGCTTTACGTGTCGTTGTGGTACTTCATGGCGGCGTTCGTTTGGACGTTCTTGACCTACGCCATGGGGAATTTTATTCCCCAGTACTGGGTGTCAGGCACCAGCGCAGGCGCTGTGGCGGGGCTCTTCATTCACGATCTGGTTGGCTTGTTCGTCACTCCGCTGGCGTGGGGATTGATGTATTACTTCGTCCCCGTGTTATTGAAAAAACCGATCTGGAGTCACGGACTATCGCTCGTCGGTTTCTGGGGACTGGCGTTCTTTTATCCGCTCAACGGCATCCATCACTTCCTTTACACGCCGATTCCCGATTTTCTCGAATACGGGGCCGTGGTGGCGACGGTCGCAGTGGAATTTGTCGTAACGACGGTGATCATCAACTTCTTCGGCACC
>JBCCUO010000806.1:0-2304 GCA_039196805.1 Planctomycetota bacterium
GGCTGGCCCCCGCCGACGTTGCCAATGCGGAATCGAAAAATTCAAGATTTTCGATCGTCAAAGTTGACTCTAATCAAGACCATCGCTCTCCCCAAACAAGTTTGGGAGAGAGGGGTGCCAAGCTGGTTGGTGGGCGGCTTCCTGGACGTAGTGGAAGTTTACGGTGTTCGGACCATGATCGCCAATTCCCGCCCTCCTTTCCCAACAAAGGGGCTCTACGAGCATTCAAACTAGATTGACAGTCTCTCGAACCTGCTCCGGCGGCCGACTCCGGAGCAGAGCGCTTCACGCAAGGAACAGGGGCTCTGCTTGCGTGTTCTGGGAGCGGGTGGGAGGCGAGTCCGATCCACGACTGAGGCTATTGCAAAACTCTGTCGCAGATCGTGTCGGCCAACTCGTCAAGCATCGTGTCGGTGTGGGAGGCCGATAGACTGACACGCAGACGCGAGGTGCCTTCAGGGACGGTCGGTGGACGGATCGCGGGGACATAGAAGCCCTGGTCAGACAGGTGCCTGGCGATCTCGACGGCTCGCGTGGCCGTGCCGACGATCAGGGGAACGATCGGGACCGACGATTCAATCGAGTCCTCGCTGTCTTCGTCGATTAGACCTAGCCGCTCTCGAAGACGTCGCGCCAATTCACCGACGCGCGCGCGTCGTCTGGGTTGGGCGGAAAAGGTGCCGATGCCCGTCCAGGCGGCTGCGACGGCGGCGGGTGCAAGTGCCGTGCTGTAAATGAGCGATCGGCAGTGATTGATCAGGTAGTCGATCACCACCGTCGGACCGGCGACAAATCCACCCTGACTGCCGATCGCTTTGCTGAGCGTGCCGATCCGAATCGGCACTCGATCCTTTACCCCCAACGCCTCGCAGGCACCGCTTCCCGTCGCGCCCATCACTCCAGTCGCGTGCGCCTCGTCCACGATCATCGTGGCCTTGTATCGCTCCGCCAGGTTGCAAAGTGTTTCCAACGGTGCCACGTGACCGTCCATGCTGAAAACGGAATCGGTCACGATCCAAACGTTCTCGTACTTCGCTCGCTGGGACTTCAAGATCGCCTGAACCGCGTGCGTGTCGCGGTGGGGAAAGACTTGCCGGTCGGCACGCGATAGCCGGCAACCATCGATCAACGAAGCGTGATTCAACCGGTCACTCAGAATGAGGTCGCCCTCGGCAGCAAGTGTCGCGACCACTCCGCTGCAAGCGGCGTATCCCGACGGAAACAGCGTTGCCGACTCCGTCTGTTCCAGTGCGGCGATCCGTTCCGCCAAGTCTTGGTGGCGATCGGTCCAGCCCGACACCAAGGCGCTGGCGGCAGCGCCTCCGGCGAGCGGTTCGTCCCGCTGCGACGGCGATCCAATACGATCCGCGGCCAGCCCCAAGTAGTCGTTGCTGCCGAAATTGACGCGAGGACGCCCGTCACGCCCTAGCAACCAGACTCCGCGATGAACTGCGGTAGAAAGCGTGCGACGCCGACCCAATTGCTCCAACTGATCCAGCCGACGGCGAAGGTGGTCGAAGTCAGCCATGGAGGCGAGCAGTCTTTGGCCAGTGATCCGTCAAAGTTGTCTCAAAAAGCGGGCGTGTCTCAAATTACGGTCACACGTCTCGAAAAGGGGTCAGCCCCCGATTTTGGGCAGCACCCTGCGGGCCGTCCCGGCCATTCGGGGATGCCCCCTTTGAGCAAACTGATCCCTTCTCGCAGACCCGCTTTAGAAAAGCATGCTGATCGCTTCATCCACGCTTTCGAACTCGTCGTCGGACGATCGATCCAGGCCAACAGCCAAGGCCGCTTCGCCCTCGGCATTGGGCTGGCTCGGGTTTCGGTTCAGTTCGTTGATCACGTTCAACGCATCGCGTGCACTGATGAATTCGTCCGCGTTGACATTGTAGAAGTAATTGGGGTTCAAGCCACTCGGGTCGGCTACCGGAATCGAGATCTCGCTGTTGTAGCGGTTCAGCGCGTTGATGATCAACAACGCGTCCAGCGGCGTGACGGTCCCGCTAGCATCAACGTCAAAAACGCTCGTTTGATTGTGATAGTCGCGGAACACGGTCAGTTCGGTTCCGACCACTTGTGTCGACGCTTCTTCGATCACAGCGTCAGCTCCGTAGAGCAACACTTCATCAGGAGTGTCGTCAGGATATTGCGCTTGCAGCGAAACGACACCTGACCCTACCGCCACCATCGGAACCGTGGCGATCAGAGCTTCCGTCTCGAATGTGGGTGTCACGCTATCACGTGTCGCTCCCAAGCTGTCGATCAACCCGACCTGGTCGAAACGGCCACCCTGCAACGTGGTAA
>JBCCUO010000807.1:0-2294 GCA_039196805.1 Planctomycetota bacterium
ACGAATCGTTATCAAGCGTACGCTTACGTCTTAGCCGCTCATTGAGCGATTCACCCTCGAGAAGTTTCATCACAATGAATGGAGTCTGAAGATGGCAACCCACTTCGTAGATTGGCGTCACGTGGGGATGATCGATCGTCGCCATGACCTTCGCTTCATTGAGAAATCGGTCGCGCAGATCGTCGTTCCTCACAGACGTTGGGCGGATGATCTTGATGGCAACCGGACGGCCGAGCTGACTGTCTTTGCCACGCAAGACGATCCCCATGCCGCCTTGACCAATCACATCCAGGATCGCGAACTTGCCGAGTCGCCCCACTTCATTGTCGCTGGAGGGTGGATCCAACAACGATCGCCAGCTCTGATCAATCTGATTCGTATCGTCCAAGGGTGGCGGACCGAGTGCTTGCACGCGCTGCAACCATTCTGGCTGTGATGCGGTCGCTTCCCGATCGTTTCGATGCCTTGCGAATCGCGCGTCAGTGTACCGCGGATCGGTTGACAGCTCCTCCAACGCATCGCGGCAGGTTTGGCATCGATCGATATGGGTCGCAACGGTATCGCGCAGCGGCGGGTCAAGCCGTTCATCGATGAGGTCGATCAGCGACTCCCTTGAAGGACACTTGCTGGAGCACTCACTGGATGCAATCATTCGGTTTCCAAAAGCTCGAGCTCTTGTTTGAGCATCTTGCGTACTTTCGATCGTGCGACATACACCATCGCGACCTTCAATCCGGTCGCAGCCGCGATCTGGTCGATTCCGACGTTTTGCCGCTCAATCATCTCGAAGGCGAGCCATGTGTGCGGAGCAACCCGCTCGCGAACCCGCCTCTCCGCTTCATCAAGCAACTCTAGATCAAACGCACTTTCAATGCGCGTCAGCAAGTCATCTTGCGCAGGTTGATTATTGAGTTGGTGATACACGGCCGAGTCTCCTCTGCCTTGGTTCTCACTCCGCGCGTCACGAAAGAAATTTCGCACTGCGTTTCCCGTTACGGTCTTCAGCCAACTGCGAAAACGCCCTTTCGCGGGGTCGTACTCAAACACCTGCAGTGTCCGAAACAGCTTCGCCAGCAACATCTGGGTGACATCGCAAGCGTCCGCATCCTGAAGACCACGCTGTATGCACCACTGATGAATCATGGGTCCGTACTGGTCGACGAACTGCGCCCAGGCGGCTTGATTGTCAGTGTCGCGGACCTGCTGCAATAGGCTCAGTCGTGTATCCGTGTTGCCATGCATCGTTACACCGCGGGAAACGGAAACCTAGCGTCGAAACCAGCAAAAAATCGAGTTTCTGTTGAGAAGAGCATCGCAACCACTGCCCTGGCCGGCCCCCAGCACACTATCCACTCTGCCGTCCGGAAGCAAAAGGGCTGATTCGCGCAACCATCGATCTGATTAAACACGGGAACGTGGGCTGGGACATAGCCACCGGGATGAATCGAGCGGCTCCTCGCGCAGGTGTTCCCTGCGACGACATCCTTGCAGCTGATGTCGCTTTCGCCAGAGCCCAGAAGCGAGGCGAAATTTCGCGGGCACGCGCTAGAGAACTCCTGTGGATCGTTTACAGGCTGGTGGAATCAATCGGCACGCCGCCATTTCTTCGCTCGAACGTTGGCACTGACGCATGCGGAAAGCAATCGCCCCTGCTGCAAACAACACCATGAGTCTCTCACCTCTCTTCACTCGAATCTCGCTTAGATTCGCCTCAATCGTCCGGTCCCTGATCCTCCGTCCGGAACGGCCACTTCGCCGAAGGCGACTCGCATCACTTGAATCGCACCGCCGCATTGAGCCATTGGAGGAGAGGCGAGTCCTGGCAGTCGCCGCAGTGGTCGACGGCTTTGACTTGACCGTGACAGCCAGCGGCGCCAGCGACTTCACGGTGTCAACGATCGAGGATGGCGGTCGCCTGGACGTGCAGGTGTTCGACAACAACTTCAATCGACCAGTACAGATCGTAGACCCGGACGGGAACCCAGAATTCATCACTGCCGATACGCTTAGCAAGCTAACGATCATCGGCGGCGAGTTGCAGAACACGATCAACGTCGATGCGTCGCCGTCACCACCACTGACCGAACTGTTCGGTGGGAAGGCATTCACGACGATGGTGTCGTCGCCGGAGCCACCATCGACCGTCATTCCCGAGACGTCACCGTCCAGCAGTGACTCAAACTGCGACGCATCGACGTTGATCGTGTTCTGCAACTCGCCGCCGATGATCGTTAGCTTGCTAAGCGTATCGGCAGTGATGAATTCTGGGTTCCCGTCCGGGTCTACGATCTGTA
>JBCCUO010000808.1:0-2294 GCA_039196805.1 Planctomycetota bacterium
CCAGATCGGTCCGATCCTTGGTGCTGACCAAGACCGGTGTGCTCCAGGTGCTTTGCAGCGTCTCCGCGGTTTGTCTCCAGACCTCTTCGCCGTTCTTCTTATTCAATCCAACCAGCGCTTCGCTTTCTTCTGCGGCGGTGACGATCACCAGGTCTTCGTACAGGACCGGGCTGGCCGCGGATCCCCATCGCTGCGGTCCCGATCCGGTGCCGACACTCTGGTTCCAGATTTCATTGCCGTCCAGGTCGTACGCATAGATGCCTGATTTGCCAAAGAAAGCGAAGACGTGTTCGCCATCGCTGACGGGGGTGTGGCTGGCATAACCATGGGCGGGAACTCCGATGCCGCTGTACGGATCCTCGGGCTGAACGGCGTCGACGGTCGCGAGCCACAGTTGCTCACCCGTCGATTTATCGAAACAGATCAGGTGACGTTTTAGATCTTCGATCTTCTCGTCTTGGCCTCCAACGCCGTATCCGGTGTAGCAAGTCACAAAGACCTTGCCGCCAACGATGATGGGGCTCGAAACGCCTTTTCCAGGCAGCTTCGCCTTCCACTTGACGTTGGTTTCAGCACCAAATTCGATCGGTGTCTTGTCGTTCGCCTCAGCCGTCAGATCGCCTCCAGCCCCCAAGAAGCGAGGCCAATCCTCCGCGGATGCCGTCACTGAGGCTCCGCAAAACAGGATCGCACAGCCGATTTGTAGCCATCGATGACGTCGCATCTTGTACTCCGAAAGATTCGATAAGAGGTGACAATGAGTGTTTTCCCGGCGCTTAAACCCTGCGCGACAGTCAAGGTTTCGCTAGTCCGTGCGGCTGATGTCGACGCGTGATCGCTAGCATCGCTTCGTGAATCTCGCCGTTACTGGCCACGATACTCGTTTTGGCGATCGGCAGGGGGCCGCCTTGGGTCGTGGTCACTCGACCGCCCGCTTCTTCGATGAACAGGCGACCGGCGGCGTAGTCCCATGGGGCCAACTGATACTCGAAGAATCCGCCGAACTGACCGCAGCCGACCATGCAGAGATCCAGCGAGGCGGTTCCGAAACGTCGAATCCCGTGAATGTCTGACTGGAAGAAGTCTTCGATTGCACCGAGCGTCGACCGCATCATCTCGCCGCGGTCGTAGTAGAAGCCGCAGCCGATCAGGCACTTGTCCAGTGAATTGTATTTGCTGACTCTGACACGCATCTGGCCGCGAAAGGCGCCTCTGCCGGTCACTGCCCTGAACATCTCATCGTGGGGGGGGCAATAGATCGCGCCGACAATGGGTTCGCCCTGGTGGTAGTACGCGATCGAAACCGCGTATTGCTGCAGGCCGTGCGCGTAGTTATTGGTGCCATCCAGAGGGTCAATGATCCACAGGTGGGGTGCGGAAGGATCGGTCGATGCAAGCTCTTCCTCGCCCAAGATGTGGTGCTCGGGATAGCGTGTTCTCAGAAACTCAGCGATCACTTGCTCGCTCTCCAGGTCCGCGTCACTGACCAGGTTGTAGGTCGCTTCACCGGAATCCGTCTTGTCGCGAATGGTGACTCCATTGCTGGCGTGATGCAGCAAGACTTCGCCGCCGAGTCGGGCGGCGGTCGTTGCGGTCTGAAGCAGGCGCTTGAGGTCGTCCGTCATTTCATTGGCTGGTTGAAAGGGGATGCCTGGTGAGCGTATGAGTTGTCTCGGGACATCATTTGCCTGAGTACCACACGCCACGCAACCAGTTATGTCGTCGGAGTTGATGAATCAACGTTTCCGGCAGATCGGGCAGACCCGCGGTTCGAACATTCTGTTGCACCTGTGTCACTTGACGCATGCCGACGATCACGCTGCTGACCGCGGAAGGTGCCATGGCAAACTTGATCGCCACATCGGTCAGGGAGTAGTGATCATCCAGGCCGGCTTCCACGATGTCCTCTTGGATCGCGGCGATTCGATCACAGGTTCGCGGTAGGCGGTCGCCGGCAAAGTATCGGCTGCGAAAGTCGTCATCCGCAAATTGGTGGTTGGCCGCGTACTTCCCCGTCAACGCTCCTTCGTCCAGCGCGACTCGAACGATCACTCCGGTCCCGGTCTCTTCCGCCACGGGTAGAATCTGCGCGGCGGGCTCTTGGTCAAACAGGTTGTAGATCACTTGGACGACGTCGACCAATCCGTCGCGCATCAACTGAATCACGCAGTTCTGATCCTGCTCGGGCGTACTGATCCCGATCAAGCCGATCTTGCCTTCGTCGCGAAGCTGACGCAGCACCAAGAGTGGTTGCGGGTCATCGTTCCAAGCACGTGTCCAAGTGTGCAACTGCA
>JBCCUO010000809.1:0-2289 GCA_039196805.1 Planctomycetota bacterium
ATGTCGTCCCCGTTTTCGCTGAGTAGGTGATCGGCGCCGTCCACTGCCACTACGCTAACACTCGACTCCGTGCGACCGGACTGGATCAGGCTTTGAATGCGAATCGCATGGTCGTATCCGACCGTTGCGTCGGAGGGGGAATGAAAGACCAGCACGCGGCAAGCGATCGCGGCGACCAGGTCGGGCAACGCGTGCGAGCGGAAGTCAGCGAGCATTTCCTTGCGGATTCGCCACGTGCGTCCGCCGATTGAGACGTCACCCGATCCTTCTGATTCGATCTTGGGATTCATCCGGGCCAACAGAGTTGCCAGATGAGTGGTGTCACTGGGCGCCGCCAGCGTGATCACTGAACGTGGCTGAAAAGTAGCGGAGTCCTGGCGGGATGCCTGACCGGCGATGGCTAACGAGGCAGCGCCTCCGAAACTATGCCCGATCAGGGTGGTCACCGGGCCGACGTGCTCGGACGCGTACTGGATCGCGGCGTGGGCGTCTGCCAAGTTGGACGTGAAATGGGTCTGTGAAAAGTCACCCTGGCTGCTCCCAAGCCCGGTCATGTCATACCGCAAGACCGCGATACCACGCTCGGCGAGGGCGCGTGAGATGCGAACGATTGCCTTCAGGTCTTTGTTGCAGGTGAAGCAATGACTGAAGACGGCCACCGGGAAACTACCCGATGCGACCAAGGTCTGATCTTCGATCGCTGCGTCATCGACCGGCAGGTCTAGAATTCCGCCGAGGGGAAATCCCGCGCCGCCAGGGAATTGAACGCGAAGTGATTTTCGTGGCACGCGTCGGTCTCAGACGCCTTGGCCATTCGTATTCTTGATGCGACCGGCTTTGAAAGCTTCCGCCATGGCCATTGGTACAGAAGCCTCCGCCAGCACCAACCGTGATCGGTTGTCGGCGACTTTGGCCTTCATCTTTTGCTCCAAAGCAATCGCCTCGGCGCGTCGACTTTCCGCTTTGGCGCGGGCAACACGAGTGTCGGCCTCCGCCTGGTCGCTTTGCAGTCGCGCGCCGATGTTCTCGCCGACGTCAATGTCCGCGATATCGATCGAGACGATTTCGAAGGCCGTTTGTGCATCCAGTCCGCGTGAGAGCACCACTTTGGTGATCATGTCTGGATTCTCCAGCACGCTGTAGTGCGAGTCCGCCGATCCGATCGAGCTGATGATCGCCTCGCCCACGCGCGCGATGACGGTGTCTTCGGTCGCTCCGCCGATCAGCTGTTCCAGGTTGGTGCGGACGGTCACACGGGCACGCACGCGAAGCTCGATCCCGTTCATCGTGATCGCGCTGAGCGTGGTCTTGCCGCTTCGTTTGCCGTCGGGGCAATCGATGACTTTGGGGTACACGCTGGTTTGTACTGCGTCGAGGACGTCACGACCGGCCAAGTCGATCGCGGCGGCTTGGTCGAAGTCAAGCGGGATCTCCGCGCGGTGGGCGGCGATGATCGCGTGGATGACGTTCATGATATTGCCGCCCGCCAAGAAGTGGGCTTCCAGGCGTCGCGTGCTGATGCCGTCGCGGCGCGAGATGTTGAGGCCGGCTTGGGCGGCCATCACTTTGCCTTGCACGACCAAGTTGGGATTCACCTTGGTGAAGTGCATCCGAATCAGGCTGATCAAGCTGACGTCAGCGACAGACATGTAGGCCTGGAACCAGAGCTTGCCGTATCGCAGGAAGAAGAATCCCAGAACGGCAGCAAAGAGCAGCAGAAAACCAACGATCAAGATCGTCAGCACGCCCAGGGCACTTGATTGGGCCAAGACAGCCGATGGCAGCATGTCGGGGAAGATCAGGGGTGTCGACCAGCTGGTTAGCATGAGGGATTCCCGGTTGAGTGTGCCGCTCGCGTGGGGCCCACGCCGCGCGTTCCACGAAGTTTGGTGTCGTTCATCGCGACCGCATGTTGTTGATCATACGGCTTGATGATGATACGCGCAGGCGAGAGTGGGTGTAAATCATCGGGCAGCTAATTCGTCGCGTCGTCCCGAACGTTGGCTCAGGATCGTTGCATGCGTGGTCAATGACCGGGCATCCGCTGGTGAGCGTGTCACCAGAAACGATGTCCGTAGCGACCGGGACGGTAACGGCATGGCGATTGCACCCTTGTCGAAAGCGCGAAGAAAGGCACCTGAAGTGTGCCAGAATTGGTATCGGGAAACGCTTGGGGGCCAGCTATCATGCAATCAAGAGATTGTTGTTACCGAGGATGCCCAAAACCGGGCAAGCAACTATTGAATTGAAATTACGGGCGCGCGACGAGGTTCACTAAATCGGGTGAAA
>JBCCUO010000810.1:0-2284 GCA_039196805.1 Planctomycetota bacterium
CGGGCGAACGCGCTGCACTCCGCGTTCAATCACTGTCTCGCCCTTCGCGACACCCTCAAGAACCACACGCATGGGTCCCATCTGCTCTCCCAGCTTGAGTGTTCGTCGAACGGCTTGGCCGTTCTCATCCACGACGTACGCAAACTTGAAACTCTGATCCGTCCCAATCGCAATTTCGGGGATCATGACCGCTTCGTACGGCTCGCTGGTCGGAATCCTGACGCGGACATACATCCCACTCTGCAGCAAAGCCTTCTCATTGGCGAATGTGCCTCGAAGCCGGATCGTCCCCGTCGACGCATCGACTTGGGTCTCCAGAAAGTCCAAGGTCCCCACGTGCGGAAAGTCATCTTCGTCCTGTAGTTGCAGATAACAGGGCAACTGCAACTCTTTCAAAGATCGGCGAGCGTTGGCTTCGGATCCGGCGTCTGCCGCCTGTTCTATTGATGACTCTTTACGGATGTAGCTCAGGATCGATGCTTCATCGACGTCAAAGTACGCGAACATCGGTGACACATTGACGATGCGGGTCAGCATCGTTCCCGCCCCTAAGCCTCCGGTGACCATATTGCCCGGAGTGACAAAGGCACGATCGATGCGTCCTGAGATCGGCGCCAGAATCTTGGTGTACTTGAGATCCAAGGCTGTCCGGGCTGCATCCGCTTCCGCGACCACGACTTCTGCCGTCGCTTGCTGAACGGCAGAGGCTTTCGAGTCGTACTCCTCTTGAGAAACGGCTGCGTTCTGGAGCAGTTTTTTCGATCGAGCAAACTCGGACTCAGCAAGTTTCAACTTCGCTTTCGCCAGCTCAATCCTGGCTTCCGACTGCTTGTGAATCGCCTCGTACTCGTCCGCTTCGATCGTGGCGAGCAGTTGCTCCGCCGTCACGAATTGACCATCCGTGAATTCCACTGACCGGAGGAAACCCGATACGCGTGCCTGGACATTGACCGTCTCCGCTGCCTCCGTCCGACCCACAAAGACGTCATAGTCAGTGATCGACTGACTAATTGCCGGCGAACAAACGACCTTGGGGACGATTGCAACGGTTTGTGGCAGATCTTTGTTCGTGCAACCCGCTAAAAGGGCCGCCAGAACAATGATCGCAATCAGTCTTTGCGAGCCATGGAGACAAAACGGGTGGTTCATCGCAATCAATTGGTGACGCACGAGTTCACGACCTTTGCTTTTGCCGAACGGTGGTCGCCGGCATGCCAATCGACCCACCGGCGTGAAAGAATCGGGTTGGAAACGCCCACGGCGGTCCTGTTATAGGGTTCGATACACCTGAAACCCTCACACAACTAGCTGCTTGGCATTTTTCTTCCAGATCGTCGCAGTACAGACGCCGTCGGCGTACCGTGACAGCACTTCTGGACGTTGGCAAGCGTACGCCCAACGCGTCCGATCAACCTTGGCGCTGTCTGCTGAGGTAGGGAGGCGTCGTCTGACAATCAAGGCAGCGAGCGAAGACCGATTGGTCCCAGGAGGTCTCACACATGCTGAGCCCTTCCCGAGTCGCATCCGACAAACGCATCTGCCCTTGGTCATTCCATGTTCGCCCGTGTTAGAATGCGGCGGTTGAGCGGGCCTGCCTTGTTCGCGCTCCGCCCGCTGCCGCCACCCGCCTTCGCTCGCCCACCTGTTGCTTCATGATCTCTCACTTCGCGGACCGCCGGCGATTGCTGCGCGCCACCGGCCTTTCACTGACGTTGCCGATGCTGGAGTCTGTTGGAGAGGAAACCGCCGTCGCGACTCCCGACGCGGACCCACCAGCTCCCGCCAAACGCCTCGTCTGTGTCGGATCCAATCTGGGGCTCTACCGCCCCGCTTTCTACCCCGAGGCAAGCAGCCCAGCAGAGAGTTCAACTCCTGACATCCGCCAGGGGGTCAATTCCGATTACACGCCCTCTCCGTTGTTGAAAGAGATCGATCATCATCGCGGTGACTTCACGGTGTTTTCCGGCTTGGACCACAGGGCCGGCAACGGGCACAAGAATTGGGATAACTACCTGTGCGGCCCCCAAGTCGGCAGCGTTTCGCTGGATCAGATTGCGGCGGAGAAGGTTGGCCAGACGACGCGTTTCGATTCGCTGCAACTCTGCGCCGGGGACCTCGCGCAGCAAAAGATGGTGTATTCTCGACAGGGCGTCCCCTTGCCGATGATCAATCGCCCCAGCGTGGTGTTTAACCGACTGTTCACCAGCGGCATGGATCGCCAGCGGCAACAAGAGATGCTGACCAGTGGCCGAAGTGCCCTGGATCTCGCCCACCAAGATGCCAA
>JBCCUO010000811.1:0-2282 GCA_039196805.1 Planctomycetota bacterium
CACCGGACCGACCAATCACGATCGCCAAGTATTACGCGATGTGCGAGTGGTTCGACGCCACGTGCGGTCAGGTGATCGATCACCTGGAAGAAAAAGGGGTTCGTGACAACACGTTGATTGTCTATTTGACCGACAACGGTTGGATCCAGAACCCCGAAGCTCGCGGGTACGCGCCGCGATCCAAGCAAACGCCGTTCGAGGGCGGGGTCCGCACTCCGATCATGTACAGCTGGCCGGCCGCCCTAAAACCGGCTGATCGACCGGAGCTTGCCAGCAGCATCGACATTTATCCGACGATTCTCTCCGCCGCAGGGGTCGAAGTGACTTCGAAGTTGCCAGGGCTGGACCTCTTGCCAGCAATGCGAACGGCCAAGCCCATTGAGCGGGACCAGATCTTTGGGGAAGGCTTTGCACACGATGTGGCCGACGTCGATCGCCCCGAAGCTTCACTACTGTATCGCTGGACGATTCGGGACCGATGGAAGTTGATCTTGACGTACGATGGCGAGATCAATCGCTACAAGTCGACACATCCGAGAGATGACGCCGGGCCGAAGCTGTATGACTTGGACGCCGATCCGGCCGAACAAACCAACCTGGCGTCCGAGCATCCCAGCGTGGTCAACGAGCTGTTCAAATCGATCGCCGACTGGTACCCGCTGAAGGAACGCGTCGTGATGCAATGACATTGGCGTCGATCGTCTAAGTTGAACCGATCGTCCTAGGTTGAGAAACGCCACTTTGCTTCAAGAATACCGCAATTTCCCGGGCGCCTTTGATCGTACTCGTAGTCAGGCGTATCGCCGGTACTCGTACTCCGGCTCGATGCGAAATTTTCCCACGCAATGTGGAGTAGGAGTAGGAGTACCACTTCGTTGAGTACGAGTTCGCAAAGCCGGTGACGGGCAGGATGCCTATCCCACACGGAAGCCCAGATCCCTGATGGCTGCCTTGCTCCGCTTCGACTACCATCCGGCCGAAAGCTCGTTTCCCTCGTCCTTTGGTTCCGTTTGGTAGTTTCGATGGCTCGGTTTGACGTTTTTGGTGTTGGCAATGCGTTGGTGGACATCCAGGCCCGCATTGAGGACAGCTTGCTGGCCCGTTTGTCAGTCGACAAAGGCATCATGACGTTGGTTGATGACGACCAGCAGAAAGGAGTCTTGGACCAATTGAATGGTCGGCCGCTGAATCGGTGTGCCGGGGGATCGGCCGCCAATTCGATCGTGGCGGTAGCCGAATTCGGAGGCAACGCGGCATTCGTGGGCAAAGTGGGGGCTGATGAAATCGGCAGCTTCTTTCTGAACGACATGCGAGAGCTGGGAATTCAGATTGAAGTGGAGCCGAATCCAACTGCGCCAACAGGCACCTGTGCTGTGCTCATTACCGATGACGCCCAGCGGACCATGTTGACCAACCTGGGAGCTTCATCATCGTTCACTGAATCGGACATCGATGAACAGGTCATCAAGGACTCCGCATACATCTACGTGGAAGGATATCTGCTGACTGCGGAGTCCACCAAAGCCGCTGCCTATCGAGCAATGGATCTTGCGAAGAAGCACGGCACCAAAGTCGGTTTCACTACTTCGGACCCGTTCTTGATCGACCTGATTCGGGACGAGATTTGGGACCTGATCCAGGGCCCCGTCGACTTGCTGTTTTGCAATGAACAGGAAGCCAAAAGCCTGACCGGAAAGTCCGATCCAATCGACTGTGCCGCAGAGATTCACCACCACGCCGAAAACGTTGCACTGACGTTGGGTGAAAAAGGTTCCATCCTCATGCATGGTGGCGAGTCGATTCCGATCGAAGGTGTGGAAGTCCAAGCGATCGACACAACGGGTGCCGGCGACATGTACGCTGGAGCGCTGCTGTACGGGATCACCAACGGATTGACCTGGGCGCAGGCGGGCCGCCTCGCATCAGCAGCTTCGGCCCGAGTCGTCTCGCAACTGGGGGCCCGGTTGGACCACAAGTTCTCTCAGGAAGAGATCTCCGAGTTTGCGAAGATGTAGCCAGACGTATTCACCTGTGCCTTGAAAGTCGACTGACGCGGCGGGCCAATCGGGCAACGCCAGTGACACGCTTGAGGGGTAATTTCGGCGCCCTAGGATCGCTACTCTTGCTAAGATCCTCCTTGTCGACCGAATTCACGTAGTTGTTGCAACGCGCAATCCTTGCCAAGACTGAACGACCAGCTAGGCTGAGAGCTCTTGCCGGCTAGTGCAGATGTTCACTAAGCCGGATCGAACCTGGTCGCCGGACGACAGCACGACGACGAC
>JBCCUO010000812.1:0-2273 GCA_039196805.1 Planctomycetota bacterium
ATCGCACCCTCGGTGCTGAATGCAAACACCCGCTCGCCGCGGATGTCACGTCGCATTGGCATCCGAAACGCCGCGTGAACGGCTTTTCCAGCCGTCCGCCCGGTAAGCGCTATTGCCGAAGCCTGCCCATCGCGAAGTTGAATGGTACCGACCAGCTGTTGCACCGGATAAGGAAACCGATCGTATTGGACGTCGACGCCGCGGCATTGCACGATCGCGTTGGCATCGAACACCGTTCCACGTAAAGACACGCTACCATCCACATCGATGCTGCCGCGCGGCTGCAGACGATTCCACTGTCCTCGGATCCTGTTCGGCAACGACGCGGCAACTCGCTCATTCAGCTCAAGCCCTTGGGCCGCAACGTCTGCGGAAAGCTCGATCGGCTTGCCGTACCCCGTGACGTTGCCTTCGCGGACTTGGATGAAGGCGGAGCCAAATCGAAACTGACTGGGCAGAATCTCAATGCCGGCGGGAGTGGCGTTGATTCGGCCGCGAAGCTCGCGAATCACTTCGGGAAGCGCCTGGTGGCTCAGTTGTCCCGAATGGCAGGTGACGGCCAAACGGTAGTCCAACGGATTACCCGCCACGTCGACGACATCAGCTTGAACATCGCCCGCCAGATCCAGGTCGGTCACTCCACCGAGGGCAGTGACCATCTCTTGCGGCAGACGATCGATCAAGTCGGTGTCCAATCGAACCGATTCGGCGTTGACGCGGACACGGCGTCCATCGCCAGCGATTCGAATCGCGCCTCGAATCGATTCGGCGAACGCCGCGCTTCCCTGGAACGAGATGTTCGTGATCGTCGACTCGGCGTTCTGCGTCTCCTTTTGCGAAACGGCGTGATCTAGCGCCAATTCGATCGGACGTTCACGCGCTGCACCCTCCAGCCAGCGGACTCGACTTTGGTGAACCTCAATCTTCGGTGCCGACGGCCCCAGTTGCGGCGGCGGCCAAAGCTGCGCCACATTCGGTAACCCTTCTTCGTCGAGCCAAACGTCAACGACCGCTCCTTCCACTGCGACACGACGCGGCAAAAACGGGCTTTCTTGGTCAATCAGCTTTGACGGGTCGATGTCCGAGAAGGCGATCAAACGATCAATCGAAAGGATGGTGCGTCCCTTGCTGATCACGCCGGTCGGCCCCGGTTCGGCAATCACGACGTCTTCAAAAACGAAGCCCACTTGGGCGTCAAAGTGACCACGTCGAATCGAAACACGCAGTCCCGAATAATGCTGTTGCAAGTCGCGCAGGAAGATCTGCCGGGCTTGTTCGCCCACTGTCTGCGGCATCACGATCTTGATCACGAAGATCAGCGTCAGTACGAAAAGCGCAGCCGTCACCCACCAGGACGAACGTCCATTCTTGACGATTCGCTCGGAAGCTTCCTTGCCCGACATCGCTGAATTCTCCAGCGTGCCAAACTACTGGCCCTATCAATCGCCAAGCCAGCCCAAAAAATCCGCAAACTGATAGATCCAAGGCGATTGCCAGGGTGAAGTGATCCCCGTTGACACAGAGAACACACTGATCATTAGAAACAGCACACCGATAGATCTAAGCCAGGGGCTCCTGGCAAGCAAGTCAAACGCGGGCGACGAGGCAGTCAACCAAAGCGGGGCAAACCAAAGCAACCAGCGAAAACAAATGCTGACCCCGCCATAGTTACGGTCAATCTCTGGCCGAGCGAGGTAAAATCCACCGCATACCAGCGTAGCCACTAGGATTGAAATCCACAGCGAACGCGGAATGGAGGGGCGCGTCAGACCAATGACCACCCCCAGCGGCATCAGCAACCAAATCGGCGACAACGAAAACAATCCGTAGTGCCCAACCGTCATGTGGAAGAGATAGCGTGCCCGCGACGGCTCGCCCACGTCGACACCGTTTCTCTTGCCATCCTGCCAGTAGCTGCCTGGATATTCGTACCAGTCATCCCAGTGACGAAGCTGATACGTTCTTGGTTCGCTTTCCGCTAGATTCACTGGCACCAGCGCAAACAGCTGATCCCGTTCGGTCTTGACAGTCAATCGTCCCTTTTCTGCAGACGGCCGGATCGAGATTGCTTCCCCATCGCTAAGCAGACCGTTGCGTTTGAGCGTTTGCTCGATGACCGCTCCGTCTCGTGCCGGTTGTTCAAATGACAAACCTTCGGCAACGAGTTCTCCTACGCCTCGGTGAGCGTATGGGGGCCGAAGACTGTGATGCGCAATCCAGTTGGTGGCAAAGAAGGCGACCGCGACAATCACGAAGCCGATCACATAACCGGG
>JBCCUO010000813.1:0-2272 GCA_039196805.1 Planctomycetota bacterium
CCAGAGTGTCAACCCGGTCCGTTTCGTCAGCCGGAACCTGCGTGGTCGTTTACGTATGGCCGCGGGCCTCGCCCTGGGACTGGCCGTCATCGGCGGCTTGGCAGGCATCTTTGCAAAAGGACCCGAGTATGTGAGTCATGGCATCATCCAGGTTTCGGCCAACAAGCCAAGCCTGCTGTACGACGACCAGGACGATACACGGCTTCGTCTGTTCGATGCCTTCGTGTCATCCGAGATGTCGTATTTGAAGAGTCCTCCTGTACTGCAACGCGCGGTGTCCAGCAAAGCGCTGCAGGATATCCAATGGGGTGAAAGCCCTGAGGCAGTTGCCCGCCTCGGTCAGTCAATCGAGATCAAGCGCGAAGGTGGTCTCATACTTGTTTCGGCAAAACACGCCAGGCCTGATGAATCAGCGACGCTTGTCAACGCTGTGCTCGACTCTTTTCTGGAGCTGCACACCGAACAGGTTCGTCGACAGGACTCGGTACGCGAGCGCGAGTTAAGCAACCGCGAAGGTGAGATCGTTGAGAAGTTGCGGCAACTCGACAAGGAATTGCTTGAAGTCGGCCAGGAGCATGGTGTCGCCTCGCTGACGTCCGCCCATGTCCGCAAGATCGGCCAGATCGAAGACGCGGACATCCGCATCGACGAACTTCAGGAGACGATTGCGGCTCGTGAGGCGGACGGAGGCGCGAGCGAAATTGACATCGGTGAAGCCGAAATCAAACGCCTGACCGTGCTCGATCATGCGATGGCGGACATGCTCTTTGAACGGGCGATCCGGGCCTCGGAACTCGAAATCGTGGCGTCAAAGTATGGCAAACAGCACTATCGCGTGCGGGATGCGCAATCCCGCGTCGATGTTATCGACGACGCGATCGAGGAGCGTCGTCAACAGCTTTCTACTCTCGGTACAACCGGTGCATTGACACGAAACGGCGATGTACAGAAGGAAGAATCGTTACTCGATCTCAAGGCGCTCCTGGAGCGACTAAGCAGGCGTTGTGAATCGCTGCGAGCAGAGGCACGAGATCTCAATCGCCGCATTGTGCAACTTGATTTCCTCGAGAAGGAACGTGAAGAGTATCGCATGGTCCTCGAAGAGACACGACGTGGCCTGGAAGAGGTTCGTGTCGAGAGTCGAAATACTCTGCCAGGTACGCTTGCGATCAAGTCGAGAGGTGTTGCTCCCACGGCTCCGGCCGATGACAAGCGGACCGCGTTCGCGGGCGCTGGCGCAGGTGCGGGCCTGCTGGGCGGGTTTGGTCTGACACTACTGCTCGGACTCGGCCTTAAACGATATCGTTACAGCGATGATCTTGAGGATTCTTCCACGACACCTCCGCTACTCGGTGTCGTCCCCGAATCCGATGACGAGGTGATGGAAAACGACGCCGGTTGGCAACGTGCCATCCATCAGATGCGCGTCGATATGCAGGTCGCTGATGCCGGTCGTCCAGGCGGTCAGATTGTCGCCGTCATGGGTGCCGGCGCCGACCATGGTGCGTCTTCAATCGCGATGGGTCTGGCGAGATCGTTCGCTTCCACAGGCATGCGAACCGCCCTGGTCGATGCCGACCTGGTCGATTGCGGCATTACCTATCATCTCGGCCTGACCCGCAGTCGAGGTTTTCGCGAGGCGATTGTCGACGGGAAACTCGATCCGTTGCAACTTGGTGACGCCCGCGACTCGCTCGAAGTCCTGCCCTCGGGAACCGTTCTATCGGTCATGGACGATCGGGTCGCCCGCTCGCCACTGGAACGCATTCTGCGACGGATGCGTGAACGATACGACCTGGTCATCATTGACGTCGGTTCGTTCAGTGACCGTTTCGTTGCACGCCTCGTGGCCGCGATCGCCGACCAGGTTCTGTACGTCGTCAACGCAAACACGCCTGCTTCGAACGTTGACGCGGATTTCAGCAATCTGGAACGAATCGCGCCGCATCGCATTCGAACCGTTCTCAATCGCGCCCTGAGCGACGATCCCAGGCTTGCCTTCCAACAACCATTTCAAAACTCCAAGGAGACCCACTGATGCGACACCCCTGTTACCTGACCGCTGCGATCCTGTTGCTCCTGATCGCGCAGATCGGCACCTACAACCGATGCTTGCAAGCCGGCACTGTATCGCCGTATCAATCGCAAGCCAGACCGTTTGGGCTGGACGTCGTCGGGCCTGTCCAGCTCGCCGGTTCGGACGCTCGATCGCAGACCTTCCAGTCCGAGGCGTTGCCGACTTTTCAGCAAACGGTGGCAACCAGCCTCGGGG
>JBCCUO010000814.1:0-2269 GCA_039196805.1 Planctomycetota bacterium
CCAAAACAACTGCGGAGACTGCCTGTACCGCAGCGTCGGCAAAGTCTTTGCGATCTCTTGCTCCAGGTGACCGTTGGCGCCCAGCACGTCAGGCCGGCCATCCAAATCTACATCAAAAAAGAACAGTCCAAACGTCAGACCCTGGCGTGTGGGCGGTCCAAAACCGGTGAACATTGCCGCGTCGACAAATTGGCTACGCTCCGGCCGGACCACGTACAACGCACTGGCTTCGTTGGCAAAGTTGCCAATTCCAACGGCTAGCGTCCCGTCGGGGCGAAACACGCTGCAGTCGATTCCCATCGCCCCGCGAGCGTTCCCGCTGCGGTCGTACGCGACGTTGGCCAGCTCGCCCATCTCTTGAAACGTCCCGTCGCGCTGATTCTGAAACAGGAAGTTGCGAACGGTGTCGTTGGCCACCATCAAGTCGATCCAGCCATCCCCGTTGAAATCGACCGGAGCCACGCCCATGCCTTTTCCAGTCGCGACGTCCGTGTCCGCGTTGCGAATCTGAATCCCGCTGGACTCGGACACGTCTTCGAAGGTGCCATCACCCAGGTTGCGGTACAGGTAATTGAACGTTCCTGAAAACGCTTTGGGAGGTCCGTAGGCGCGATTCTCTCCGTCCAAAGTGAAGCTTTGCGAAAGATCGTACTGGCGACTCCAATCGACATAGTTGGCGACAAACAGGTCCAGGTCCCGATCGTTGTCGAAGTCGAAAAAGCCGCAACTGGTACTCCAGCGTTCTTCCTCGCCCCCGACGCCTGACGCATCGGTCACGTCCACAAACACCCCGTCGTCATTCCGCATCAGACGGTTCTTCCCTACGGCGGAAAGAAAGATGTCGGTGTCGCCATCGTTGTCGATGTCCCCCACCGCGACACCCATTCCGTAGAGCGATACGTCCATGCCGGTGGCCTCGCTGACGTCGCGGAACGTGCCATCACCGTTTCCGGCATAGACGTGGCAGGTCGCCGGTGGATCGGAACTCGTCTCCGCCCAGGGCCACGCCCGCGAATTGACAAGTAGCAGGTCAAGAAGCCCGTCATCGTTGAAGTCCAAGACGGCAACGCCACTGCCCATCGTTTCCGGCAACAGCTTCTCCCCGGTGGCCCCTGTTTCATGGACGAAGTCGATCCCAGAGTCCGCTGTGATCTCGGTCAGCATCAGTCGCGGGATGGTGGATGACCGGGTGTCCCGAGGAACCGGCACGACGACGTCTGACTGGATCTCTTCCTCTTGGTCTCGGTTCAGATTCACGTAGGCAATGGCGGCGACGGCTGGGATCGCCACCGCGATGAGAGCGAGCAGTGATTTCTTCAAAGCCGACGCGATGACGATGTCGTCGCCTGAATCTTCAGTCGGATCCACGGGAGTATCAGTGGACTCAGTCATTCGGCGGCGAAGCCTTTGCAAGAGGTTGAATTTCACCCGCTCGATCGCTAATCGATTCAGCCTTTCCATCGGCCTGCAAGTCACGTTGCAGATCGTAAATGGTCAGTGCTTCGGCGGCGTGGTTCGCCGCGGGATAGCGACGGCGCGCCGCAGGCCGGGCCAGTTCTGCCGCATTGTCATCCGGTTTGTACTTGGCGTGAAGTCGCCGATGCGTTGCTTCCTGATCGGCATCTCCTTGGAACGCATAGATCTCGGCCAAGTTGGCGTGCGCGGTCACGTTCTCGCGATCGACTTGCAGAACTTGGCGGAACTCGGTCTCGGCTTCAGCAAGCTTGGCGGCGAAGGTGGTCTGGTCACCGGTCAAGTCGGCCTGCTGGGCAAGGTCAATCAGGGCCAGCCCCAACTGGTTGCGAACCATGTAGTCCTTCGAGTAGTCCAATCCTCGGCTGGGCACCTTGGACTCCAGCACGCCACGTAGTGATTCGGCTGCGACTTGCAGGTTTCCCTGCTGACGATTCACGATTCCGCTGAGCCAACCATGAGTCCAGCTGGGCGGTGGAGGATCCATTGTGTCAGCTCGCTGGAGTGAAGCGGTCGCACCGTCCAAGTCGCCTTCTGCAAACTGAACCCGTGCCAAGTTCAACGCTCCGTCGAATCGCCCCATCGATTCGACCACACGAAACGCCTCGGCTGCCTGCTTCAGTTCTGCTTTTCCCTTCAGCAGCAGGCCGATTCCATAGTCGTTGTACCGCTGCCAAAGCGGTATCGATTTTGCGGCGTTTTTGACGGCGACGGTATTGCCCGCAACAGCCAATTCAATCTGGTCACGAGCGATCTCGATAATCGGTAGATCGTTCGGGTCCCCCGGTTTCCCAAG
>JBCCUO010000815.1:0-2268 GCA_039196805.1 Planctomycetota bacterium
CAGCGGTCAGCGGTCAGCGGTCAGCGGTCAGCGGTCAGCGGTCAGCGGTCAGCGGTCAGCGGTCAGCGGTCAGCGGTCAGCGGTCAGCGGTCAGCGGTCAGCGGTCAGCAAGAGACGATTGCAACTCACTCGATCCTCAACCATTTTTGTACCTCGTTCCCCGGCTCCGCCGTGGGTCGCACTGCACTGGAGGCTCCGCCTGCACTCTTTCTCGCGTTCCTCTCCCTCCATCCCCACTCTCAATTTTCTGTCCATCAATTTTTGTCCGTCTCTTCTCTTCCATTTTCTGTCCACTCCATATTTCTGTCCTCCCCGTACCCAGCCTCGCCGCGCTCCCTCCGATTTCAACCGGTCCTTGTTTGATGACAGCCTCCAGCCACGCTTCGCTTTACCGCCCTGCCCTGGCCCGGATGAAACCCTACGCGCCGGGGGAACAACCGCCTCCCGGGCGGATCATCAAGCTAAACACCAACGAGAACCCCTACCCGCCGCCGCCCGCAGTCGTTCAGGCGATCCAATCGGCGGCGACCGGCCCTCTGAATCGCTATCCCGATCCGATGGCGACCACCTTTCGCGAAGCAGCTGCCAGGCACCTGGGGCTGCCAGGACCCGAGTGGATTTTGGCGGGCAACGGCAGCGACGAGATCTTGACGATCCTGGTCCGCGCCTTTGTCGGCGAAGGTCAACGACTTCGTCTGCCACACCCCAGTTACATTCTTTACCGCACGCTCGCCGACATCCAAGGCGCCGCTTGGGAACAAGTCGACTTCGACCCCGAATGGAAGTTGCCGGCCGCATTCAGTCAGGCCGATGACGACGTTCGTTTGGTGCTGTTACCGAATCCCAACAGCCCCAGCGGCACGATCGTTCCACGCGATCAAGTCGCCAAGATCGCCGACGCCCTGCCCTGCCCCTTGGTCGTCGACGAGGCGTATGTCGACTTCGCCCAGCAGAACTGCGTTGATCTGATTCGTCAAAACGAGCGAGTCATGATCACGCGAACGCTAAGCAAGTCCTACGGCCTGGCGGGCATCCGCTTCGGCTACCTCGCCGCTCAGCCACAGGTGATCGCCGAGTTGGCCAAGATCAAAGACAGTTACAACTGCGACGCCTTATCGATTGCCGCGGCCGCCGCCGCGATCGGGTGCAACAATTGGTTGCAAGACATCGTCGGGCGAATGAACGAGACCCGGTCGCGGATGGCCGATCGACTGACGCAGCTGGGCTTCGACGTGACGCCATCGCACGCCAACTTTGTTTGGTGCCGCCACCCCAGCCGTCAGCACGAAGCGATGTATCAGACCCTCAAAGACAACCAGATCCTGGTGCGTTATATGGATTTTCCGGGTTGGGGCGACGGCATTCGCATCAGCGTCGGAACCGATGAAGAAGTCGACGCCTGTTTGACGATGCTGGAGAAACAGTTGCGGTAGGAAGCCACTCGCGTCCTCTTCCTGCTCGGTCCTGAAACGCTCCTTTCGCATTTCCATTTTTCGCAGACATGCCTCGCACCGCCAACATTCATCGCGTCACCGGTGAAACCGACGTTCGTGTCGAAGTCGACTTGGATGGGACCGGTGTGAGCCAACTGAATAGCGGCATCGGGTTCTTGGATCACATGCTGGATCTGTTTTCCAAGCACTCATTGATCGATCTGCAAGTTCATGCCAAGGGTGACCTCCACGTTGACGATCACCACACCGCGGAAGACATCGGGATCAGCCTGGGTCAAGCGGTTTTAGAAGCGATTGGCGACCGCCGAGGGATCCAGCGGTACGGTCACTTCACGCTGCCGATGGACGAATGTTTGGTGACGTCTTCCGTGGATCTGGGGGGACGCTACGCACTGGAATATCACGCGCCGATCCAGGCTGCCAAAATCGGCACCTTCGACAGCGAACTGGTCGAGCACTTTTGGCAGTCGTTCGCCGTCAACAGCCGAAGCAACCTGCACGTGGTCCTGCATCACGGCCGCAACGCGCACCACATCGCGGAATGCGTCTTCAAGGCCACCGCACGCGCCATCCGCATGGCCGCGTCGATCGACCCACGCAACGAAGGCATCGCCAGCACCAAAGGCGTTTTGTAGCGGTTGGCGGTTAGCGGTTGGCGGTTAGCGGTTAGCGGTTAGCGGTTAGCGGTTAGCGGTTAGCGGTTAGCGGTTAGAAAGAAGACGGAAGCTGTTCGTGTGGAACGGCGATGTTAGACCCCAACCCGATGCGTCGGCGAGGGATCGTCGCATCGATATTCAGCTTAGGCTGCGGATCC
>JBCCUO010000816.1:0-2267 GCA_039196805.1 Planctomycetota bacterium
CTCACCAATTCCGATGACCAAATGGCACTACGCCGTGCCTTTCGGTGCCGGATTGGTTACGGTAATTCTCATCGTTTACGGCTATTTTGCGGTCGGAGGTTAGCCGCTTCCGAGGTGGCGGAACTCGGGCAACCACAACCAAGATCCTGTGAGTGCAAATGTCGGTGCATGGGTCAGACGATTTCCTTCCCTCGTCCGCTCGCGATACTCACATTCGCGACGAAGGGGGTCGCGAGACACACGGGTACGAGAAACGCAAGCTGGTGACATCGCCTTGGAAAGAGGGAGATGCCGTTGGTGACTTCACGCTGCTAAAGCAACTCGGACGCGGGACCAGTGGCCATGTTTTTCGAGGTGTGGACCGCGTGACCGGTCGCACCTGTGCGCTAAAATTGCTCCTGGCGGAATCGCGGGACCTGGTTCGCTTGAAACTGGGGTTTCGACGCATGATGTCGATTTGGCACCCCAACTTGCTTCGGGTCGACCGGATCTATCAGCCGGACAAGTGCACGATCTTGGCGATGGAGGAGGTGGAAGGTCTCACGTTTGCCAAGTGGCTTAGGCGAGTCGCCCGTCAAAAAGGTGACCTCAGTGCAACCTGGCAGATCATCCAGTCACTGATTCGCGACTACGGCAGCGCGTTGTATCGGATGCACCAAAGTGGTCTGACGCATCGCGACGTGAATCCATCGAATCTGATGGTGACGCCCGACAATCGTGGGGTGTTGATCGATTACGGATTGGTTGGCACCTTCGATGCGCAAACGGACCCCAATGGTGCTCGCGAGTACTTCGTTGGTGCTCCCCTGTTTTTGTCGCCCGAGGTTCTCTGGGGCCAGGAGTACACACCGGGTAGCGACATATTTAGCCTGGGCATGATTCTTCTGGATGCCATTCGAACGCTCACCCGGGGTTCGGGTGTCGTACGAAGTCAGTCCAATCGTGACGACGATCAGATCTTGGTCGACGGGACTATGCACGACATGGAATCGCAGGTCCCCAAGCTGCTCTCGGAGACTTGTCGAGAGATGCTGCAGTACGACCGTGCCGAACGCCCGACCGGTCTCTGGGTGTCGCGTCGTGGTCTGCCCGCCGCCAGTCAAGTGAGTTTGCCATCGGACGACACGTTGGTCGGCCGCGAGGTGGCGATGAAGCACTCCTTGGGATGGGTGAAGCAAATCATTGACGGGGATTGCGGTCGACTGCATTTGTGCGGTCCATCGGGGATCGGCAAGTCCCATTTTGTCGGCGAGTTGCTGCGAACGATTGATTCGATGGGTTATGCCCAGGCATTCTTTGCGCGTTGCATGCGGCGTGAAGATCAGCCAATGCAAGCCTTCGGTCAGATCACTGATGCGATCGTGAATCGCTACTCGCGGGCCGATCGAGAGAAGCTGAAGTTGGATCCTGTCAGCGCAATGGTGCTATCCCAAGCTTTCCCGGCCCTGGAAACGATTGTCAGCGTCGACACAAGTCTTCAGCCACCGGCGCGACGGTCTCCTCGGATTGATTCCTTGGAAGCAGCGCATCGGTTGAGTGTCGAGATGCGTGACAACGGACCGCTCTTTATCATCATTGACGACGTTCAATGGGCTGACCAAGACAGTTTGAACGTGCTAGACCGACTGCAGTGTGCTTCGGGTGGCCAGCTTGGCATCGTCACCGTTTCGCGTGAAATGAAGGATGCCCAGCGCTTCGTCCCCGATGAAGTGATCTGCCTGAATCCGCATGATTTGGAGACGTCGACCCGCTGGCTTCGCGACGCAGCCGATCGGTATGGGTGTCCCGGCAACGAAGCGTTTTTGGAACGATTGGCGATCGCGTCGGAAGGGTTGGCATTCCGATTGGCCGAACTGGCTGAGGAACTGCGACCCGGCGGCGCCTTCAATCAGAGCGACGCGTCGATGGATGACTGGGTCGATTCGCCCGACATCCTGGATCGGCTACGGCAGCTTCGACTTGATCATTTGAGCGACGAAGCGGCAGCGTTGTTACCCTACATCGCGTTGGCTGGATGCCCGGTCTCTACGGAGCAACTGGCAGAGTTGACAGGGATGGAGGACTCAATCGATGCGGCAGTGTCAGAACTGGCCCGGCAACGGTTGATCATTGACACAGCAACGACCAAAGAATGCATCACGGTTTTTCACGACAGCGTCGCCCAGGATGTGATCGGAACGCTGGAGGCGCCGCGCCGCCGCGAGATCCATGCTGCCTGGGCAGCCCGGTTGATCCAGAGCAAGAGCAACGGAGTCGCTCCGCTGATC
>JBCCUO010000817.1:0-2267 GCA_039196805.1 Planctomycetota bacterium
CCGCCCAGCACGCCTTCGACGTCAGCGGCTTGTAACTCCGCCTCCAACTCGGCCATTAAGTCATCGGGCAAGGGTTGGCGGAGACTGGGGACTTGAACGCGAGGCGGCGGGGGAGTGGAGGAGGTTGCGTCGCTGTCCTTTTCTCCGCGGAGCCGTGGCTTAGGGTATTGCTTACCCTTGGACCTGTGCTTTGCCTTCTTCGGTTTCGCTTCGGCCGCGGATTCACCAGCATCCACCGAGTCAGGCGTTTGCTCGGGATCGACAGGAGGACTGGAGGGTGATGCAGGTTTGGCGACGCCCAATCCGCGTGCGGCCAACGGACCACTGCCACGACTGGCGACCGGTGATTTGGTTGCGGCAGCCGGTGCGTTCGTTTCCGTTGGCGGCGTGCCAGTCTCCGAGTCCGAGGAACGAGAGGGTGATTCGGGCGCGGTCGACGATTCGCCAGTGGTCATGGTGGGAAGCGGCCCATCGAGCGGGCCGGCAAATCGGGGATTGAAATGAGGCCGCCACGCGGTGGCAGATCTGCAGTCGCAGCGACGACGATGCCAGTTGGATCCGCGTCGCGAGCCCTGGAGTCTAGCAATCCGTTCCATCGATCGGTAGTCTTCGAGCCGCTGATCCGACCGCCGCCTGGAGACTCAGAGTGCCCAACCTGCACGACCGAATCGACCGCATCGAAGACTTGCCGACTGACCTTGTCGAAGCCATTCGTCAGGCCCCCGTTCCGGGTTTGGGAGATGGCCCCAATGACGCAGGCCTTTCGGAGCGACTGAGGGCGATCCACGCCAGCGGGGGAATGATCGAGGGGGTCGCGTCTGAGGTCACCGCCGGTGTGATCAGCGGGCTGTGGTTGTTGGCTGGTGATTTGGACCGCAGTCATGACCTGAGCCAATCGATCAAAACGCCTGAGGGCAGTTTTTGGCACGGAATCATGCATCGACGCGAAGGAGACTTCGGAAACAGCAAGTATTGGTTCCGTCTGGTTGGCGAGCATCCGGTGCTGGACCAGTTGTCCGAACGAACCGACTTTCGCGACCCATTCGACTTTGTTGACCGCGTGCAGGCATGTGTTCAAGGTCGGACTGATGACGCCGGCGAGTTGGCACAGATCCAGTGGGTCGAATGGCAACTGCTGATGCGGTGGCAGTTGACTTGAGAGATTGCGGCCTCCCACACGCAAAAAAGTCCTAAATGGGGTCAAATGCAAGCGATTGGGTACCGATAAAAATCGTATCGGCGATTCGATTTCCTAGCATGCGTGGGGCGTGCGAATGAATCGGTCGCGATAACCCGGGACGGCGCAGGTTTTTACAATACAGTTGCAACGCGATCACTCGCGATGTGGCTGGGGCACAAAAACCTGCGTCGTTTTTTCGTGCGCGTGGGCCAGTGAGTTGCTGACGTCAAGCATCATGACGTTGCTTTTCGGCATCATCTCTCTGATCGGCTTGGCCAACCGAAGGCTCGTTTGCTTTGCCGAACTCTTTGTCGGCGCAAGGTTTACTGGTCGATTCACCGGTTGCGAGCGTCAACTGGCGCGCGGGCTGCCTGAAGGACTGATTCGCGACGTTTTGCTTCGTCGCATCACGCATCCTTCTCTTTGGTCTGGCCCCACATGCACTGCGTCCTGCTTGCCGATTTGGCCGCGATCCTGTCGCAGCACGGCCCCGCGATCATCTACCGACATCCCGAGATCGCGAATGAAAAGCTAACGACGTACTGGCTGCGCTGCCGGAGTCGGTTTGATCTTTGGCATCGGTCGATGTCTCGTTTCAGTCAGGCGCAAGCGTCCGGCGACTGGATCACGATTCGCGGCTGGTGGTTGCGTCACATCACGATGCTGGAGGAGGTGCTGGTCACCGAGATGCTGACTCGTGTGGTCGCCACCCTGGCGACTGAAATCGACCGAGGAAACGATCACGACGAGCTTTCTCCGGTGACTCATGCGGTCCACGTGACACACTTGGAGGCCAGGAACCGCGTGCTTCGTTTGATGATAGATGGTCGTGGTTGCAGTGTTCCGGACGCGGTTCGCCTGAACCGACTTCGAAAAGGGGTAGAGCGTTGGACCGACGCGCTCTTGGGTCAGATCGCGGTGGAAGACCCGTCTCACGTTCCCTACGCGATCGAGAGTGCCCTCGCATCTCGATCGCATGAGTCGAGGCGCGGTCACTCTCGATCGCGTAGGGAACGTGAGACGGGTCTTCCACCGCGATCTGACCCAAGAGCGCGTCGGTCCAACGCTCTACCCCTTTTCGAAGTCG
>JBCCUO010000818.1:0-2262 GCA_039196805.1 Planctomycetota bacterium
CAACCTCACCTCGCAGGACACTGACGTTGAGCGAAAAGTAGTCCTGCGGATTGACGAAGCAGGCCATTGCCAAGTAGCGAGCCCGTTGCTCCATGTCGAGCAATTCCGCTTCGGAAAGCATCCGAAGGTACTTGCTTTGATCTTGCGTGTTGCCAATCCAGATCGCGCAGGTCAGCAGACCTGATACGATCGCGGGTTCTCCGGGATGCGAGCGATTCAGCGATGCAAGCTTTGTTTCAGCCAGCTTGATTTTGTTGCTCTGAAGCAGCCCGCGGGCTTCGTCGAACCGTTCTCCCCAAGCCGCGTCAGCGGGTCGTGGCAGCGGCGGCGGCACCGACTTGAGCAACAGGCTAATGCGACGACTCTGATTCATCTGCGAAAGTTGCTGACGGGCGAAATCGGATTCACCAGCCAGCAGCGCCAGGGTCGCATAAACTCTGGCGGTCAGTGGGCGTTCGACGTTAAACAGCACGTCCGCCAAAGCGCCGGCGAACGAAATCAGCATGCGGTCCGTCTCTTGGCCGGACTCGGCAAGGGCCTCCAACAGGTAGTCAATGGCCGAGTCGACTTCGCCCTGGAAGAGCGCCGCGGCGGCGCGCTGCGTCAATGCGATCGGGTTGCTGGGCTGCAGTCGCAAGAATCGATCGGAATTTTCGGTAAGCGCTTCCTTCTCGCCCGTTTCCATGAGCAACTGACCGCGCAGCGAGAGTGCCCAAGCAGCATCGGGGTGACTCTTGATGATCTTGGACAGTCGGTCCAGCGCCGGCACGATCTGTCCACCCTGAATCATCTGAGTGACCTGTTCGAGGTCACTGACCGAGTCTCGGCACTTGCAGAACTTGATTTTCTTGCCATTTCCGCAAGGACAAAGCGCGTACAAATCGAGCGCGGTCATAAGCTCTTGGACCTAGATGATGGAGTCTGGGAAGGAAGCACCAATTCCGGGTGGGCAGGAACGATCCCCGGCGGTGTCCAACGAGTCAGCCTATCACGTCGTCACCGTCGATCGAAACCCCTGGCAGCAAGGTGCGACTGGGATCGCTGCAGCGGGATCGTGGTGCTAGCGAGAGACGACGAGGCGTCTCCGTCGGAGACACCGAGAGGTCTCAGATGAAGACGAAGAGAGGGATGCATCCCCCCTGAAAGCAGCCAGAAATTGGGTTCAAAATGCTTTCATAGGGATAGTGCTCGTTAGGTTTAATGTTAAGATAAGTGACGTGACAGCAATGTCACGCTCGCGCCCGGAGCGGCATCCCCCAACGCTTCGGGCGCTCTTTCATTCACCGTGTACGAAGTACACAAAGAGCGCTCGGCCAAACGGCCATTCATTCGGATCGCTCAGCGTCGCTATTGACAAGTCTACGGTAGCGAGACGTCCTTGATCACAAACGTTTCCGTCGTTTCGACGACGGCCGTCGGTGATCGATAGACCAACGCGGATGTCGCCATCGCACCTCCAAGCTCAAACATGTAGGCAATTCCCACGCCGTCGTCGCTTTGCCGGTAGACCGAATAGCCCAAGTGCTCTGCACGAGTGCCGTCAGCCCTTTTGACGTGCACCTCGTTTTCAAAGATCCATTGGCGATGACTCTCGAGGGAGTCCGCCGCATCTTGCAGCGAGACAGCCACTCGAATCTCGTGTAGCGGGCCATTCGGGCGAATCTGCTCCACGGTCACCGTCATGTCGTCAATCGTTTGGCGGCCCCCGGGTTGATCCAACTTGACTTCAAAGGCCTGCGTTTTCCCTGGCAACAAAGCTCGAATGACGCCGGAGAGCGTTTCGATCTTGGTGGGTCGACCCTCGGGGGATTGCATCGGCAGGAAGAACTCGCTGAACGCGATGTCACTGCTGGTGGCGATGTCGATCGTCTCCGCTGTCTGCTGTGGCAACAGTTTCTGTCCGTCGTCCAAGACGGCGGTCAATTGCGTGATCGGAAGGGTCACGCCGATCGGTGTCAGTCGAGGTTCCCAGGCGAGTTCCATGCTGATGTTGACCGCACTCAATTCGGGCTGCGTCAAGTTGCGTCGAGCCGTCACGGCGGTCGGTTCGAGACGATAGACGCCACAGTACGCAGCCGAGTCGGCCCGCGATGGTCGGCCTTCGCGGCGTGGTTCCAACGCCAGTTCGCCTGTCTCGCCAGCGTAGAAATTGACGTCCAACTCCGCCTGGTCCAACACCTGGTCGACGGCTTGCCAAAAGGCAAGAGGACGGGAAGACATGGTGATCGGCTTGGAATCGTTGCCTTGGTAGGAAAACTCCAC
>JBCCUO010000819.1:0-2260 GCA_039196805.1 Planctomycetota bacterium
TCACCGATTTTTGGTCTCTCGTTCTGCTGATGAAGGAACTCCATGAGATCTACCCGGCAATCGCGAGCGGAGATGATCCCAAGCTTCCCCCGCCGTCGAACAACTACGCAGCTTTCGTTCAACGACAGCATGACCTGATCTCCGGGGAGGCGGGCGCCAAGCTGAGCCGGCATTGGCAGGCCGAGGTCCGTGACGTCGATCACGTGTTGGAGCTACCAACCGATTTCGTGAGACCGGACCGATTCACATCACGGGCTGCCACGGTGCCTATCAGCATCCAGGCTCCGATTGCGGACAGGCTGAGGCACCTGGCGAAGGTGCGTTCCGTCACTGTCAATGCCGTTCTGCTGTCGGGGCTTTCTGTATTGCTCAGTCGCTTCGCGCGGCAGCGGCGGTTCCTGATCGGAAGCCCCTTTTCGGGTCGCAGCGAGAACCGTTTTGAATCGACTGTCGGCTACTTTTCGGGTGTCCTGCCCCTGCGGATGGAAGTAGACGATCGGCAATCCTTTGGAGAGCTCGTCGACCAAACGTCGGCCACGCTGATTCGTGCCTTGGACCATGAGGCGTATCCACTGTCGCAGATCGTCCGCGACATCAATCCGCCCCGCGACAATCGCCGCGCTCCGCTGATCCAGACGCTCTGCACGTTTGAAAACTCCCACGATAGCCATGAAGCGGGACGAGCAAGTTTTTTGATGCCGCAGCAGCACCGATCGGCGAACGTCGGTGGCATCCTGCAGGAAACATTCGCCGTCCCCCATCCGACGTGCCACTACGATCTCGAATTCACTTTCGATACCGGTGGCCCGACCATTCATGGCATGGTTGGCTACTGCGTGGACCTCTTTCGTGGTGCGACGATCCGGTCACTGGCCGATCGGTTTGTCGAGCTGGTCGATCGGCTGTCCGAAAATCCGGCCAAGCCGATCGGCGAAGTCTCGTGGCCTGACGACGTCGTGCATCGCGGCTGGGGCCACGTGTCGGATCAGTCGATAGCGAATGCGTCGAAGCTGTCCGATCGATTGGTTCAGGCTTTCGACGAACACAGTTCACTCCCTGTCGCTTCGACCGAGCAGGCGGACTGGTCGTTCGCCGATCTTGATCGTCAATCCGATCGAGTGTCTCATGCGTTGGTCACCCGAGACGAATCAGAAACGTGCCTGGTTCCGGTGATCGGACCACCTGGGTATCAGGTGCTGCAAGCGATCCTTGGCGTTCTTCGAAGTGGCTCAGCCGTCGTTCCCATCGACTCGAACCAGCCATCGATTTCAACGAAGGATTTGTTGAATCAGACCAGCGCCGCGACCCTGCTCGTTCATAACGACTGTGAGTTTGACGGGGACGGCCGGGACGTCGACGTCATGACGTTCGGATCAAGCGACAACCCAAAGACGCAAGATGCGACCAGCGACGAACCTCTGGAGGGCGAAAGCGACGCGAAGAACGGGCGTCGTGCTGCCGGGCCAAGAGATACCGCGTACGTCATTTACACTTCCGGTACGACCGGTCAGCCGAAAGGTGTCGTTGTTACCCATCAGGCGATCGGAAACACACTGGACTGGCGGCGACGCGCCGTGCCCATTCGTCCTGGTGACAAAGTGCTGATGCTGTTGTCGCATCAATTCGATGCCGGCTTCGGCTTGATGCTCAGCACGATCCTGCAAGGTGGTTGCCTGGTGTGGCCGCGACCCGCTACGGACGGCGTTGAGATTGATCATCTGATCGACGTTGTGATTCGAAAGGAGGTCACGGTCTTGCCCGGCACTCCTTCGCTGCTGCGTTTGTTCATCGATCATCCGCGCTTTGAAGAATGTCGGAGCCTCCAACAGATTTGGAGCGGCGGGGAGGCGATGCCACGAGACCTGCCCTCAAAGGTCCACCGGCGAAGTAACGCGGAGATCTGGAACTTTTATGGTCCGACCGAAGCAGCCGTCGAAACGGCCGCCCTCAAGTTGCCGCGCGGACATGACGTACGCGCGCCGGTAGCAATCGGCCGTCCAATCGACGGCATGAACGTCATGATCGTTGACCCCTTCCACCGGCCGCTGCCCGCTGGCTTTCCCGGACAGATGGCGATCACTGGAATCGGACTCGCCGAAGGGTACCTCGGCGATGACGATCTCACCGCACGTCGCTTTGTCAACATTGACGACGGCACCCGCGGTGCCACTGCGACGGGCATGCGGTACTACCTCACCGGAGATATCGGCCGGATCACCGCCGACGATCAGCTCGAATTCCTGGGCCGCGAGGACGGTCA
>JBCCUO010000820.1:0-2249 GCA_039196805.1 Planctomycetota bacterium
CCAGAATCCGCACGCGACGAGGAAGTTTCGTGGATCGAGTGATTTTGACTCACGCCGCAGGAGCGGCCGGAAGGAACGCGGAAAGTCGGGCAGTTCTACGGCGCGGCGGAGTTTGGCCGCGATTGCGATATCGTCAGGGCTGGAGGTCGTTGGAATCAGAACGGGCGAAAGCGATCGATTCCGAGCGAGCTTACTGGAAGCCGCTGATTAAAGAACTGGAGGTGCTGCGGTCGGCCAGGCGAGTGGGCAGGGACTGATCGCCGTCGTTATGCATTCGCAGCCGACCGTCTATGCAAGCAGCTCGTCGATCGGGTCGTCGTCGCCGCCGATTTTGAAGGGGCGACCGTTGGGGGCGAAGAACTCGTCGTCGATCGGTAGCCCTGCCGCAGCAGCAATCGTCTTGTTGAACGAGGACACGGTGCAGTATCCATCATCCACGCTGTGGCCGGTCTTGTCCGACTCCCCGTAAACCTGACCGCCCTTGATTCCGGCTCCGGCCAACAGACTACTGAACACACCGGGGTGATGGTCACGACCCGCGTTGGCGTTGATCTTGGGCTTGCGGCCGAACTCAGTGGTCAGCACCACCAGTGTTTCGTCCAGCAGCCCCTTGGCGTGCAAGTCTCGCAGTAGCGATGACAGTCCACTGTCAACGTTGGCCGATCGCTCGTTCAATCGTTCGTACAAGTCTTGGTGCATGTCCCAGCCACCGTAGCTGACTTCGACAAATCGGGCGCCGGCCTGAACCAGTCGGCGAGCCAGCAAGCAACCTTGGCCGAACGTGTTGTCTCCGTACGCCTCACGGACTTTCTCGGGCTCTTGCTTCAAGTCGAAGACTTGCAGATGTTTGCTGCCCATCAGCTTCTGCGCTTCGACGTAGAGTTGATTGTACGACTCCACTTCGGCATTCTTGCGTCTCGCTTGGAAGCTGCGGTCAAATCGATTTGTTAGCAGCAGTCGACGCCGAAACATCTTGTCGTTTAGGTATTTCGGTAGCTGGATGTCTTCCAGCCCGGCACTGGGCTTAGCGATTGGGACAGGCGAAAGCGACGGAGACAAAAAACCGGCGCCCGGATGGCGGTTGCCGTTGCCGATCAAGTAGTTGCCTGGCAGCTCTTTGTTCAGTCGGCCTTGACGATCGACCATCCACGCGCCCATCGCAGGGTGTCGGATGCTGCCGATCTGCTTGTAAGCGGTCCGCATCAGGTAGCGCGCCTGCTCGTGCGCCCCGGTCTCGGTGGTCAATGATCGGATGATCGCCAGGGCGCCGGCTAACTTCGCGATCTTGGGAAAGCGGTCACCGATTTGGATGCCGGGAACGCTGGTGGCGATCGGTTTGGTTTCACCTGCTTCTTCGACGCCCGTTTTGGGATCGAAGGTGTCCAAGTGGCTCATCGCGCCATCCATGAACAGATAGATCACGTGCTTGGCCTTCGCTGTCGCCGTAGCTGCCATGGCGGGCGTTTCCAACCACCGGCTTCCCAGGAGTCCGCCGGCAAAGCTGACGCCCAGCGTTTGCCGAGTGATCCGGCTCATGAATTCGCGTCGGTCGGCGAGCGATAGTTCGGGTCGAGACATGTTGCTTGGTTCGGTTTATTGAACAAAGAGGAATTCGCGTGTGTTCAGCAGCGCCCATATGATGTTTCCCAACGCCACGTTGTCGTTGTCTGACTGCGCCAATTCTCGGGCCAACACCCCGCGATCGCCGGCGGCGGGCTCGCGAGTCAGTACGCTCAGGAAGATCGCGTCGATCCGGTCTCGCGTTGAAGGGATCTTCAAGATGTTGTCCACCAGTGCCGAGCCGGGCTCTAGCATGACGTGAGTGATCGGTCCGTTGAACATCGACAGGATTTGGGGCACGTTCGCCGTCGTGTGGTCACCGTCGATGCTCTCCCGATCTCCCTGGCCAAACTGCCTAAGAAAATGTCCCGCCGGAGCTGGAGCCGGCAACTCGCTGGCGCGACACAGGATGTTGTTCTTGTACGCGTGTTTGCGGAGTTGGCGTTTGTAGGCGGATGCAAAATAGGTTTCCCCGAACGACTCGCTCCGCTGCTTGAGCTGGCTGAACGTGAGGTTGGCGAAATCAAGATCCAACACAGGAGCCAGGTCATCGACTGTTGGTCGCTGAAACGGCCAGGGATTGTGAACGGCCAGTGTCAGGATCGAATCCCAAACCTGCTCGGCCGTCATCCGCCTAAGCGTCGGAGCGGGGAAAAAATAGCGATCGCCGGCGGCGGGCTCGCGAGTCA
>JBCCUO010000821.1:0-2248 GCA_039196805.1 Planctomycetota bacterium
CCTCGGCGGCAAGATCGTCCGCTGGGCGCGGGGAGAAGAAAAATCCTGAGCGAATGGTGCTCTACGCTCATCTGCCAGGAATGCATCGAGCGGCTCCAGCGGCTCATCCAAAGCCAGTGACGATCACGCCGAGTCATCGTGCCCAAGTTTTGGACACTCGAATTGAGCACGCTGGACTTTGCGGACCACGACGCAATGAGCAGTTGCTGCGTGCGGGGCTGCGAACCTGCGGTGACTTGCTTTCGGCCAATCCAAAACAAATCGCTGCTGACATGGGGTTGCCCCGACGGGCGGCCAACACGTTGGCCCGCTATCAGCGTTCCATTCGCTTGGCCGCTCGCGTGCCCGGGCTGAGTGCACGAGACGCGTTGTTGCTCGTCAGCGTGCATCGCAAGACCGTGAAGGTGCTTTCAGCGGAGTCGCCCGCACAGCTCCATCGTGACCTGCAGCGTTTCGCACTAAGTACTCGCGGTCAAAACGTTCTTCGTGGCCGCAAGCTGCCCAGTCTCCGACGAGTCAAACGCTGGGTGAATCAATGCGTTGATGCGACTAGCGAACGGGTCGAGGTTGCTCGTGGGTTGGCGGCATGAAGCCGCGTGCTGAGGTGGATGGGTGTTCCGCCGGAACCGAAGCGGAACTCGCGTCGAGTTTCGGCCCTTGTCGGGTGGCGTGACGATGGTGGGTCGCACTTTCGAAAGCCTCGGCGGCTTCCGCTACGATTTAGCCGGTCTATTCGCTGCGCGGGACTAATGGTGTGATCTGTCAACAAGGTAGCCAGCCTTCTCGGAAGGCTAGACTCTGAATTTGCGGGAATTGAAGCCCGACTCAAACGCTAAGCGGTGCGCTGCGGCTCGGGATCACGGAGTGATCTGTCGACTCTCTAGCACTTGGCTTCCGCTATGAGTTGGGCGGTCGTTTCGCTGCGGGGGTCTGTCGACTTTGGGTCAGTTCAGGCTGAATGGAGGCGGAAATCGATCGTTGCTTTGATCGGTCTTGGTGGGCATCCCTGGAAACTGGAGGTCGTTGGCATCGAGTGATTGCTCTTCGATCGATACCGAATGCAATTCGATCTTGCCACTTTCCAGTAGGCGGACCAACGCGGTCGCTCGGTCATCCACGTTGGCGTATCCGAGCAGAGCAAGCTTGTCTTCAAGGTCAAACGGCAATGTGTATGAAATGATATCGGTGATCGGCCCCAGGCCCATTTGGCCCGCCATCAGCTCATGCAGATTCTGTTGCACGTTGGCCGAGGGGGGGATGATCGCGCCAAAGGCGTCCAGAAGTTCTTGTTTCAGAGCCACCCGTCGTTCGGCTCCTTCCACCGGATAGACATCGTGCAGCACGTCCACCTTGGCACTTCGAAACGTCCGTCCGGTGTCAAGCTCTTGGACGACGCGGGCGCGCTTGGTGCCGACCAGCAAGATGTTGTGCCGGTCGTCCTCCAGCTCGGAGTGTGAAACGATTCGCCCCAGACACACGATGGAAGCGATCGACTGCGCGACGGAAGCTGGTGCAGACGGCATCTCCGCCACGGTTGCCATGGCGATCAACTGGTCGGTCGCCAGTGCCTCCTCCAGCATTTCGCAGTAGCGTGGCTCGAAGATATGCAGCGGCTGCATGGCGTGCGGAAACAACACCAGCTCTGGCAACGGAAACAGGCGGACGGTACCGTCGAAGTCGTCGGGTAACCGAGTGACGTCGCTAAGGTCTTCCATGGTGCGTCGGATCAGTCGTTGTTGGAGAAGGACATGACGATCTGCAGGACGTACCAGAACAAGAGTGCGACCGAAGCGAACAATGCCAGCGAGGCGGCGACGTGTTGATCTGTGCGGTAGTGGTGAAGCATGTTCGAGGTGTCGTACAAGATGTAACCACAAGCCAGCGCAACCATCACGCCGCTGAACAAGATCCCCAGCGAGAATCCGAACAGGATGCTGCTAAAGATCACTCCCATTGCAACCAGGCCGCCCAGGCAAAGGAACTTGCCCCAGAATGCCAAGTCCACGCGAGTCATGAAGACAAAGGCGGTCAGTCCGGCAAACGAAACCATCGTGATCAGGCCGGCCGTCAGCGGAATCGCCGGATCAAATCGGGAGGCAAAGTATAAAGCAGGCAGGAAGATGATTGCTTCGCCGACGACATAAAGGCTCAGTCCCAAGTACTGCGCCGCACTGGATGCTCCGCTGGTGGCCATCGACCGGGCCATCCAGCTGATTCCCATGAACGCCCCCAAAACGATGCCCGCTCA
>JBCCUO010000822.1:0-2247 GCA_039196805.1 Planctomycetota bacterium
CAGAAGGGACCGATGGAGTTTGAAACGCGAAAGGTCAAGATCGGAGCCACCAACGACACGATGGCCAGCATCAGCACGAACCTGGAAGAGGGCGAGACCGTCGTCTTGAACCTTCGCGAGCACCTGGACCTGATGGACCTGCCCAAGATTGATGTCAATGACAACAGCGACATGCGCGAACTTGCGGTGGATGCGCCTCCCGAAGCGGCGGGTGGTCCCGGTGAACGCGGTGGCCGAGGAGGACGTGAAGGAGGTGGAAGGCCTGGCGCGGGTAACCGGCCTGGCGGTGGGCAAGGTGGATTTGGCCAAGGCGGACGTCCGGGCGGAGGACGCCCAGGTGGCGGTGCCGGTCGACCTGGTGGTGGCGGCGGAGGCCGTCCTGGAGGCGGCGGATTCGGTGGTGGCGGTCGCCCCGACATCAATCAGATCGTCAAGATGTCGATGGACCGAAATGACACGGACAAGGACGGCAAGCTCTCAGCTGACGAGATCAGCAAAGTCGACCAACGATTCCGCAGCAGCCTGAAAAGCGCTGATACCAACGGCGACGGCGATGTGTCACGTGACGAATTGAAAGCCTCGCTCCAGAAGCGGATGGGAGGAGGGACTTGATGAGCGCCACGGACGCCTACAGCGTGAAGCCTGAACCGATCATCGCTCCGTCAACCCAGGGCGGCACAAGACTTGCCACATCAATTCGCAACTTGACGAAGGAATATGTGCTCAAGAGCGAGACCGTGAAGGCACTCCGCGGCGTTTCCTTTGACGTTTGCGAGGGTGACTACGTAGCGATCATGGGCCCGTCCGGGAGTGGCAAAAGTACGTTGCTCAACCTGCTGGGATGTTTGGACAAACCGACCGATGGCAGTTTGCTGTTGGGTGATGACGACATCGCCACGATGACGGACGACCAGTTGGCCGAGATCCGCAGCGAACGGATCGGGTTTGTCTTCCAGTCGTACAACCTGATTCAGCAACTGACGGTGGTCGAAAACATCGAAGTTCCACTCTTCTATCAGGGTCGACTGGGGGCCAAAGAACGGCAGCGAACCATTCGTCTTGCCGAGCGTGTTGGTTTGGGCGATCGCTTGGATCACCGTCCGGCACAGCTGTCGGGCGGCCAGCAACAGCGGGTGGCGATCGCGCGAAGCCTGGTCAATGATCCGTTCTTTGTGTTGGCGGACGAATCAACGGGTAACCTCGATTCGATCACGACCGAAGAGATCCTGACGCTGTTCGAAGAGCTGAACGAGGAAGGACGGACAATCATCATGGTCACGCACGAGGATGATGTTGCCGATCGAGCCAAACGCGTCGTGCGGCTGAAAGACGGTCTGTTGCACAGCGACACGATCAACGACGAAGCCCACCGTGACGCAGCTCGTCAGAAGCAACGGGCCAACGTGGAAGAATTGAGGGCCCGCGAGTAACCGAACATGCGTTTCCTAAGAACTTGGCGTCTGGGCATCAAGAGTCTGGCGCTGCACCCACTTCGAACCTGCCTCACGATGTTGGGCATCCTGATCGGTGTTTGGGCTGTCATTTTGCTGACCGCGATCAGCCAAGGCGCCAGCGATCAGGTGCAACGACAGATTGAGTCGTTGGGGGCCAACACGATCATCGTCCGCAGCGTTAAGCCACCGGACGAAAAGCTCTCCGGAATGGCGGCGTCGAAATATGGATTGCTGCGCAGCGAGCTGTCTCAGATTTTGGCAACCGTGCCAACGATCACGGCTGCCGTCCCTATCCGTGAGATCCGCCGCCAATTCACGTTTCGCGACCGAGTGGTCGACGGACGTTTGGTCGGCTGCACGGCCGGGTATGCGGAAGTGAACACGCTGAAGATCCGTAAACAGGGAGGACGCTTCCTTTCGGATGCAGACGGATTGCGGCTCGACACGGTGTGCGTCCTGTCAGCGGGTGTCGCCGAGCGTTTGTTTCCGTACGAGGAGCCACTGGGCAAGACCGTCTACATTCCCGAACACACCGACTTCTTCAAGGTCGTTGGGGTTCTGGAGCATCGCAATGCTTCCGCCGCGATCGGAGGTTCACTCGACTCACAAGACTTCTCATCCGATGTTTACATCCCGATCGAGACGCTTCAGAAACGGGTCGGCGATACGATCGTGACGCGCCGCAGTGGCCAATTTCAGATGGAGATCATGGAGCTGAATCAAATCACGCTCCAAGTCGCCAAAGTGTCTCAGGTTAAAGCGGCTGCGGCGATGATCGAAGGTCTGCTGGCAC
>JBCCUO010000823.1:0-2244 GCA_039196805.1 Planctomycetota bacterium
ATCCAGCAGACGCCAACCGTGGGTGCGGGTGATGCTCTCTGAGGCCAGTCCGGCAAACGCCATCAAGTGGGTCAGCAAGCGATCCAGCAATTCGACCGTCTCGCTCGGATCCGTGCGATAGGCTGGATCAAAGTCGTTGATCTCGTTGAGCAACGCCGTCAACACACGGAAGGAATCAAACGAGATTCGGTCTCGCACCGCCTTGGCGTTGTACAGTACGCCCCGCACGCCGGCCGCCAATCCCCAGGGCTGCTATTCGTCAAACACCGATTCCGTGAGGACTTGATCGACCAACGGTGCATTCTTGGAGAACTCACCGATCGCAATGTCGGCGTCGACCTGTCCGACGGCTGCGAGCGCCGCCAACAGTCGACCCACCTCGGGCATGTCATCCAAGTCTTCTTCGCTGATCAAGCGAGTCAACGTCGCACGCAATAATCGAACGATCACCTCCACCCGTTCCAAGTTGCGACCCAACCAGAACAAGTGCTCGGCCAAGCGGCTGGGAAGTTCATCGCCGACACGGCGTAGTTCGACCGGCGTGTCATCAGACTTGAGCAGCGTCAGGTCGTGATCGACGGCATGTTCATCAAGGACCCAGCAATCCAACCCCAATTGGCCGCTGGTGGGTGATTGGTCCAACTTGGTGGCGTCGGGGCTAACTCGAGCCAAGCCACCCGGCAGCACGCGAACGTTGTTCTCGGAGTCTTGAACTTGAAAGGATCGCAACGCCACGTGCCACGACTGCATCTGGCCGTTGTGCCATACCGGTGTCGTGCTGCGGTGCGCTCGGACCTGAGCAACGTAGTCATGGGGTTGTGCGTTGATCTGCTGGATCAACTCTTGCCGCGCAGCCTGGGTCATCTCCGCCGGCACGATCGGTGGATCACCCGTGACTCGAAACGCCGGACGAATGATCAAGTCATCCAAGTGGTCCATCACGTAGCGGCGCTCTTGGACGCCGCCACACCAGTACGTCGCGATCTGCGGCAGCTTCAGTTCTTCGCCAAACAGACGTCGACAGGCGGCCGGCAAGAAGGGAATCAAGGCCGGCATCTGAACCATGATGCTGCCGATGCTGTTGGCCACCGAAACGTGTCCGTCACGTACGACTTGCAACAAACCGGTCACGCCCTGCACAGATTCGGGATTCAGTTCCAACGGGTCACAGCGGTCATCGGAAATGTGCCGCAGCACGACGTCGATCGGCAGCAGGCCACCAAGCGTTTTCAGGTGCAACCGTTCGCCCCGAACGGCCAAGTCCGTTCCCTGGACCAACGTGATGCCGAGGTACCTTGCCAAATACGCCTCCTCGAACGCACGATAGCTTTCATCGCCAGGCGCAAGGATGACGATCCGCCGGTTTTCGCGAGAATTGGCCGATAGTTCCTGCAGTGTCTCGCTAAACGACTTGAAGAACGAAGCCAGCCGCGTCACGTTGGCTCGCTTGATCAGCCTGGGTAACACTCGGTTGGTGACGATGCGATTCTCCAGCAAGTATCCCATGCCACTGGGGGCTCGCGTTCGATCGCCAACCACCCACCAACGACCGTCATGGTCACAAGCCAGATCGAACGCGGTCAGTACCAGGTGACGGTTTTGGGCTGCGGGAAGCTGATCGTAGGCGCGTCGAAAGTGTGGATTGCACCACAGCAGCTCCGCCGGCAAAACCTTGTCCTTCACCAGCCGACGCGGTCCCAGCAAATCGTTCAGCACGGCTTCCAGCAGCTGCACGCGTTGCTGCATTCCCGCCTCGATTCGGGCCCAGGTCGAGGCATCAATGACCAACGGCAAGGGAGAAAGCTGCCACGGTCGCGACGTTTGCGACTCGTTTCCGACCAGGCTGAACGTGGCACCGCTTTCGCGGATCAGCTGTCGTGACTCATCGCTGAGACGGTCCAATCCCGAAACGTCGAGGCGACCGATGTGATTGGCGATGGATGACCAACAGGGCCGAAGGTGACCCTGGCTGTCGGTCGCGTGATCAAAGTTCAGCCGATCCGCCGCATAATGCTCCAAGATCGGTGGGCTGACGGTGGGTGGGTTCAATGCCGGTTCCGGAATTGCGTTCAGTAGACCACCCGCTTGACCATCATGGCCGCTGCCTGAGGCGGCTAAGACCGCATGATACCCGCTGCGCCCGTTCGATGCATGCCGCTCGATTAGCGGGTCCAGAAACGCCGCAAGTCGAGCGTTACGGGATACGGATTCGGTCCTGGTGGAGCCGGCAATTCCGTGACGTCG
>JBCCUO010000824.1:0-2239 GCA_039196805.1 Planctomycetota bacterium
GCAAAAGCTGGTTTTTGAATCCTTTAGCCAAGCCGATGCTTCCACGACGCGTCACTATGGCGGAACTGGACTAGGGCTGGCGATCTGCAGCCGGCTGGTCAGCTTGATGGATGGCCAGATCGACCTGCAGAGCAAGCTTGGTCAGGGCAGTACCTTCTCGTTTCAGGTTCCGTTGGTTGCGTCGGCTGAGGCTTCGCCATCCCGCGTGGATCTGAATACGCTTCGCGGTGTGTCTGTGCTGGTTGTCGATGACAACGAAACCAATCGTTTGGTCTTTTCGGGCATCTGCAACAGCGTGGGCATGCGGACTGGTACGGCGACCAGCGGTGCGTTGGCACTTCAGACGCTGCGCCAGCGGCATCGTGACGGCGATCCGGTCCAGTTGCTGTTGCTGGACGCGATGATGCCGGGCATGGACGGCTTTGAGGTCGCGCGTCGTTTGTCCGAAGATGAAGTACTGCGGCGGCTCCCGGTGATCATGCTGACCAGCATGGATGCTGATCGAGCGAGGGGCCAACCTTCGATGGAAAGCGTCGAGCACTTGCTGCTTAAACCGGTTTCACGGTTGCAGGTCTTGGAAGCCATGCACGCGGCGATCAACAGGACGTCATGGACCGACGGATCGCTTGCTGAGACGATCGAGACCGCTTCGGAGTCTCGCCGAATTCTCTTGGCTGAAGACAATCCAGTCAATCAAAAGGTAGCGGTCACCTTGCTGGAGCAGCGAGGGCATCGAGTGATCGTCGCGGACAATGGTCAGCTGGTCCTTGATCTGCTGGACAGGGAATCGTTTGATGTCGTGTTGATGGACGTGCAGATGCCCGAGGTTGACGGAATTGATGCGACGCGTGAAATCCGACGCCGCGAACAGGCGACGGGGGGGCACCTTCCGGTCGTGGCGATGACAGCTCATGCGATGGAAGGTGATCGCGCACGGTGTTTGGAAGCGGGTATGGATGGCTACTTGCCCAAACCCTTTAAGCGAGAAGAGCTGTTTCGCGTCGTTGAAAGCTTTTCCGCTGGTGTCAAGGACGACTCCCCAACCGCATTGGCCCATCCCATCGCATCGACGGCGTTAGAAGTCGAGCAAGAGACTCCCGAAAGCCAGGCATCAACGCAGTCGGTTCCGGTACCAGTGTTTGACGCGGAGCTGCTGCGACGCAATACGGGTGGCTCTCCGGCGGTCGTGAGACAAATGATCGAGATGTTTCGATCCGAATCGGAGCGACAGTTGGCCGACGTCGCGGCCGCAGTCGAACACTCGGACGCTACGTCCTTGCAAGAGTCGGCCCACACCTTGAAGGGATCGATCGGGATATTCGGTGCTCCCCGCTGTTTCGAGGCTGCATACACACTTGAGCAGTTGGGGAGATCAGGGGATGTTGGTCGGTCGCAAGAAGCATTGAAGAAGCTGAGGCGCGAGTTGGAAGAGTTGAAGAATGCGCTAAGCGACCATGGGACAGATTGATGAAGATTCTGATCGCCGAGGACAATCCAATGTGGGCCAAGCTGTTGGAGCAGAACACCCAGCAGTGGAAGTTCAAGCCGGTGGTGGTTTCCGATGGGAAACAGGCATTGGATCAGCTTCATGCGTCTGACGAAGTCCGGCTGGCCGTTCTGGACTGGCAGATGCCTGAGGTGAGCGGTGTCGAAATCTGTCGCAAGATCAAGAACGATCCCCAGCGTCCGTTCACCTACGTGGTGTTGCTGACCAGTCGTGATTCCAAGGAGGACATCGTCACCGGATTGGATGCGGGTGCGGATGACTACTTGACCAAGCCAGTCGACATGGCGGTCCTAAGAAGTCGACTGGGAGCGGCTCGCAGGATCATCGAGGCGATTCCGCCGCAAGACTGGTCGCGACCACGCATTGAGGGATACGAAGTAAAAGGCGTGTTGGGAAAAGGGGCGTTCGCAACCGTGTACGAAGCGGTTCGGGTACGCGATGAGAAACCGGTCGCTGTGAAGGTGTTGCGCGTCGACCTAGCCACCGACACCGTATTCGAACGATTTGCGAGGGAGGTCGAGGTGATGCAGGGGTTGGACCATCCCTACATCGCCAAGATCTATGACAGTCGCGTCGACCGCCGGGTCGGCTACTACGCGATGGATTTGATCACTGGCGGAACACTGTATGACTACGAGAAACGCGAAACACCCTCGGGGATTCAGCGGATACGCATGATCCAGTGGGTCTGCGAGGGGCTGCACCATGCGCACCAGCAAGGCGTGATCCACC
>JBCCUO010000825.1:0-2237 GCA_039196805.1 Planctomycetota bacterium
AAACAACGACCGCGTCTTCAACAACTCGACGTTGGGAGGTGGGGTCCAAGAGTTGAACCAGGACACGCTGGTTTCACGATCTGGACTTTCCAAGCGAACTTGGACAGGTGCCACCATTGATGTCTCGACCAGTCAGCAGTACGACGCCAACAACCGAGCTGCCAACCGGTTCCCCAGCTACTGGGAGTCTCTGGTCGAGACGGGGATTCGCCAGCCGCTACTGCAAGGTGGCGGCATTCGATTCAACCGCATCGCCGGGCCAAACGCGCGACCCGGGTTTCGGTTTAGCAACGGGATTCTGATCGCTCAGCTGAATGATCAAATCAGCGACGCGGATTTTCAGATTGCCATGCGTCGATTCGTCCGCGATCTCTATTCAGCTTACTGGAATCTCGCAGCATCGTATGAGAGTTACCGCAGTCTGGAAGAGGCTACCGACTTGGCCTACCGTACTTGGCAATCCGTCTTGGCGAAGCGAGAAGCAGAGCTGGAGGGGGGCGAGGCATTCAAAGAAGCCCAGGCGCGATCGAGGTACCACCGACTAAAGCGGCGGCTCTCGGGTGCGTTGGATGGTCCCAAGGATTCATCGGGACTGTACGGTGCCGAGCGAGAGCTTCGACGGCTGATGGGATTGCCGCTGGCACCTGGCGTGTTGAACAGCTTGGAGCACACAGCTGAATTCGCAAGTATGAACGACTGTGAACCCGCGGTGTATGTGTTGCTGCGTCCGAGCGACAAACCACCACTGAGCGAGTGGGTGTTTGACTTCGACGACCTCGTGGCTAGGGGAACCGCTCATCGGGTGGAGCTTCAGCGTCAAGCAGTCAAGATTCACCAGCAACAACTGCGTCTATCGGCAGCGCGAAACTTCATGTTGCCGCAACTGGATTTGATCGGTCGGTACCGAGTACGCGGCTTTGGAGATGACTTGACCGGCGGTGGTCCTGGTTTCAATAGCGCCGCAGATGACCTTTTCTCGTTCGATCACCAAGAGTGGGAGTTTGGGTTGGAGATGGGCGTCGCACCCGGGCGACGCCAGGCGCGGGCAGCCGTTCGCAATGCGGCCCTTCAACTGCAGCGAGATCGCGAGGTGATGGAGGAGTTGCAGCGTGAACTGAGGTACGCCATCAGTGAGGCCCAGGCGGAGGTCTCGTCCGCCTACGATGCGATCAGCATTTCGCAGGCCCAGGTGGAGGCGTCGCGACAACGTCTGAGCTCATCGATTTCCCTTTACGAAGCGGGGAAAATCCGCCTGGAGTTTCTGTTGGACGCCCAAGAAGAATTGGTCGATGCCGAAACGCAGCTCGCCGAAGATCACAGTCGCCACGCGATCGCTTTGATCCGCGTCAACGAGGCAACCGGCACCCTGCTGAATGACATCGGCATTCATGTTGCCCAGTGAGCGCGACCTGCTGTTGGATGGAAGGAAGACGCGATTAGCCGTTGGTGGTCCGCTGAAGCAACGCGGATCGCGTCATTTACTGATTGCCGTCCCTGACGCTCCGTACTGCTGCGTCTCGATTCCCCATCGTTGATTTGACGCCATGACAGCGCCGACTGACAATGTGCGGCCCGCCTCCTGCGACTGATCTGTGGTCGCACGGATCCCCTTCGTCCCGTTGGTTGAAACTGATGCTGCTGCCCTCGCGAATTGACACCACTCCTCTTCTTGTCGCCAAAGCTCTTCTGACGCTTGCCGTTCTTGGGTTGTGCCCGTTTGCGACTGCTGAAGAAACATCGCGGCCACCCAACATCGTATTGATCTTGTCGGACGACCAGGCGTGGACTGATTATGGGTTCATGAACCATCCGGTCATCAAGACGCCACGACTGGACCAACTGGCGAAGCAGAGCGTTGTCTTCCGCCGCGGTTACGTTCCAACGTCGCTGTGCCGCCCGTCATTGATGACGATCGTCACGGGACAATACGCATCAGTGCACGGTGTGACCGGCAATGACCCCTCGCCCAAGTACGCCACCAAGGGTTCGCCGCTGTACAACCAGCGCCGCGACCAACTGATTAGCAAGATCGATGCCTTTGACACGCTGCCCAAACTGTTGGGCAAGGCCGGGTACGTCAGCCACCAAAGTGGCAAGTGGTGGGAAGGAAATTATTCGCGTGGTGGGTTTGACCAGGGCATGACTCGTGGCTTCCCACAACGAGGTGGGCGGCACGGCGATGACGGCTTGGACATCGGCCGCAAGGGACTGCAACCCGTCACCGATTTTATCGACAA
>JBCCUO010000826.1:0-2236 GCA_039196805.1 Planctomycetota bacterium
GTCGCAGAAACTCCATAGCAGGGAGCAGTCCGCAAGCGGAATCTTGGGTGAAATGACTTGGAATCGAGTGGGGCTGACAGGAATCGAACCTGCACTCCCGAAGGAACTGGATCCTAAATCCAGCGCGTCTGCCAGTTCCGCCACAGCCCCGAGTTCTGGAAGGTATCGAATCGATCCAGATCCCGTGATTTGTCGATCGTCCGGACCACCTGAGTCTTAGCAGGCAGCCAACGTCAAAGCAGTCGAAGACTCGATCAGGTGGTTGCCGCGTCCGTCTCCGAAGCGGCCGTGGGCACGACCCACACTTTCAAACTGGCTTCGACTTCGCTGTGCAGGTGGACCTTCACGGTGTACAGCCCCAACTCCTTCAGCGGACCTTCCAATCGGATCTGGTCTTGAGCCAGCGTGAAGCCTGCTTCTTTTAGCGCGTCCACGATTTCGTGTGGCCCCACGCTTCCGTACAGGTGACCGTCGTCGTTGGCGTTGGCTTCGATGGTGATCGACTGCTTGCCCAACTCGTCGGCCAGTTGCCGGTACTCGGACAGCTTCAGCAATTCCAGGGCACGAAGCTTTTCGCGGTGCTTTTCCACCATCCGTTTGTGGTGCTCACTGGCTAGCGTTGCCAGGCCCTGGGGCAGCAGGTAGTTCAAGGCAAAGCCAGGCTTCACTTCGACCAAGTCACCTTGCTTTCCCAGGTGCTCGACGTTGTGGATCAACAATAGTTGAATTCCACCGTTTTCGCCTTTGGGCAAACGCTTGTACGGTCGTTTCAGCTTGCGGCCGGTTCGGGTTTTCGTCATCGCTGGACTCGATCTAATCTCTCGGGCCTAGAAAGGAATTTCAGGGTCGTCGTAACCATCGCCGCCACCGGTCGGTTGAGCTTCCCGGTGCGCGGGCGGAGGTGCCGCCGCTTCGCGACTCGGTTGGCTCGACTGCTGAGGACCGCTGCCGCCGCCATCGCGGCCACCGATCAACTGCATCCGATCGCAAACGACTCGCAGTTTGTAGTTCTTTTGTCCGTCTTTTTCCCAAGAATCCAGCTTCAGCCGTCCTTCCAAGAAGATCGGCGAACCCTTTCCCAGGTATTCACTTGCCACTTCGGCGGTCCGCCCCCACAACGTAACGTCCACAAAAGTGACCTCTTCCACCCATTGGCCCGACGCGTCTTTGCGACGATCGTTGACCGCGACACCGATGTCGGTGACCGCTGTGCCGCTGGGCGTGTATCTCAGTTCGATGTCCCGAGTCAAGTTGCCCATCAAAATGACACGGTTGTAACTGGCCATGCTGGACTCCCGTTGACTCTCTCGCGCACGAAGTTGATTCAATCCACGCTGGACAGGCCGCTACCGCAACTCTGTCACGACGTGATCGCCCCAGGCGACCAGGCGATGCAATGCATCCGTGCAACCTGGCGGCCGGTAGCTCACAGGCGTCGGCGCCTAGGCTTCCGCCCCAGCGGGCTCGCGGACCGCACCCTCCGGTTCGATCACGACCTCGTCAGCAATCGACTTCACGATCGCCTCGCCGCGGGCGTTGGCCAAAATGGGCTCGACCAGCCGTGGATCCAACTTGATCGTCATCTCTCGAATGATCGGATCGGCCAGCTTAAAGGCCCGCGCCATCGACGGCAACTGCGGCCCTTCCATCTCGAAATAGGTCAACCAGTACGTTCCCTTTTGGTGATTGTCGATGGGGTAAGCCAGCTTCTGTTCCATCCACATGCGGTTGACCAAGACGTTACCGCCAGCCTCGCTGACAATCTGTTCGATTTGCTTGGCTACGCCGCCGGGATCGCGAGCGTACTGGTTGCTGTCCAGGATGAAGAGAGTTTCGTAAGTGTTCTTGGCCACGGCTAATCAGCTCTGGGACGAGTTTGGTTTGGGTGGTTTTTGGGGTTTCGGATTGGGTTTCGAGCCGGCGTTGAAACGATTCATCGCCTCGCTGATTCCGTCCTTGATCCACACTTCGGTGCCCAAGGCTGCCTGGCTCACCGCGTCGTCGATCTGTTTCTTTTCGCTGGGCTTGAATTTGCCCAGCACATAATCGGTCACTTCCCAACCGTCGGGCGGCCGGTCGATTCCGATTCGAACTCTTGGAATGCGATCCGTGCCCAAATGCCGGATCACATCCGCCAGTCCTTTTTGGCCGCCAGCCGACCCGCCGGCACGCCAGCGGACCTTGCCGGTCGGCAAGTTCATCTCGTCGCAAATCAGCAGAACGTCTTCCGGCTGAA
>JBCCUO010000827.1:0-2216 GCA_039196805.1 Planctomycetota bacterium
CCAACGTTGGCGTCGGAGAGACTCGCCGACCAGCCAGGAGAGTGACCGAGATCAGGGCCAGCTTGGCCGGTGGCAGCCAGTTCACCCGCCGCCGCCTCCATTCGTTGCTGCAGCTGCCGCGAGGCTTGGTCGCCAGTCATCGCTCGATTGCCTGGTGAGGAATAATCGGTCGATTCGATTTGCGAAGATCCATAGGCGCTGTTGGCGAGACCATCGCGAAGGTCGGCGAATCCGCCGCGTCTTCCCATGCGGTCGAGTTTTGCCGCAGAAAGGTTGGGGAGTCGACGGCGTCCGCCCCCGGATCCAGACGGAGATGCTGATGTCGCCACGGAAGAAAAGTTCCGCTGTGATTGCCGAGCCACTTGGATTGCTTGATCGATGCTGCGTTTCAAGCGAGGGTCCGGTCGGTTGAATGCCAAGTCCACGCCACTGGGCACGAGCTCGTAGCCAAACTGGTCGTCCCAGTCTTTCATCGCTTTTCGCGCCGCCAGGTACGATTCGGTGCCACCTGGGCGAACGATCAGAAGCGGGTAAGGCGGAATCGGATCGCCATAGTGTTGCATGGCGTGCAGACGAATCGTCCGTAGTGCCGCATCCAGCGGGTTGCCGCCCGGAGTCGTTCTCAGCAAATCAGCAATCGAGATCATTGATCCTTCGGGCCAGATCTGCACGCCGCGTTGCGTGCACTCCAGGTAGATCGGACGGCGATCGGTCCCATTGGGTCCCTTGTGGGGAACAATCACGATGCGGGGCTTCTTCTCCGATGCTTCCTGCTTCAACTTTTCCAGCTCGGCTTCTTCCTTGTCCAAGCGGCTTTCGACTTCCGCAATCTCAGCGGTCACGTCGACTTCCTCCTTGGTGCGGTTGGTTGCCGCGTCGACCTGATCGCTCAGACGCTTCAACTTGTCGCGAAGCCGCGAGATGTGATCTTCGAGATGGGTCAACTGATCGCGGCGGTCTTCGAGGTCAGCCGTTTGGGCCTCGCGATGAGACACCAGCTCTTGCACCCGAAAATCGGCCTGAGCGATCAATGTCTCCGCCTGCTGAATCGTTAGCTTCTCTGCAGTCGAGTCTGTCTGAGCCTGCTGCGCGGCGTGCTCTTGCGCCTTCTGCTGCGCGATCTCGCCAGCATTCTGGGAAACCAGCGCCAGAAGCAAGATCAGCGTGCCCAGCGTACAGACCAAAACGGCCAAGAACGGAAACAGGGTGGGCGACAACCCGGCCCGACGACGGCCGCTCATGCCGCTTGCCTTCGAACGGAATCGGATGTTGTCGCAGCGACCGGCAAGTGCTGTGTCAACGTGTCGACGGCGCGAGCCAGAATCCGCATGGCGTCGGCCATGCCGTCGCCCGCACTCGCCTTGACGCCTTGTTCGATCGCTGCGTTCACCTCCTGCAGTCGCTCTAGGTTCGCATCCAAAGCCATTTGGATCGCCTGAATCGACTCAGCCCGAGCGTTGATCGTGTCGGCTTGCGCGTTGACTTCGGCCAGTTGATCGTAGCGGTTGATCAGCAGTCGCTGATGAATGCTCAATGCGTCACTGCTTTGCTCTAGGACCTCTTGCCAGCGCGACGCCTGATTCTCCAACCGATCTCCGGCGAATCGTGCAGATTCGTCTAGCGATGCCGCGTGGTCACGGAGCGCCGGGGTCATGGTTTGCCCGATCGCTTCAGCAAACTTGTTGACCGTGCCTTCGTAGATCGAATTCCAGTTCTGATGTGCCTCGTCAATGGTCTGACGCCAAAGCGTTGTCTGCTGTGACAAGGATTCGGACACCGCCAACCGAATGCCGTCGCACAGTTGTTCGATGACTTGAGTCTGATCGTCTTGGGCGTCATCGCTGGGCAGGTGCGTGGACAGCAATTGGCCAACGCGAGCGTCGATCACCGAAAGCAGTTTTTGTTCGCGACGCTCAACGGGAAACTGAAGAAAGATGGCGATCACCGAGAGCACCAAGCCCAATGCGGTGGTATCGAACGCGACGTACAGCCCGCTCTTGAGCCGTTCAACTGCAGCACCTCCATCAGTGAAGTCCAGTCCGCCCAGCGTCTGCGTGATCCCAATCACCGTGCCCAAGAAACCCAGCATCGGGATGGCCCAGACGATGATTCGGATCAGTCCCAGCGAGTCAAAGGCGGCATCTGCGTCGCGGGCGGACAGTTCGCGTAGGTCGTCCGCAAGGTGGGTCGAGTTGCCGCGTTGCTTCTGGCGATGC
>JBCCUO010000828.1:0-2212 GCA_039196805.1 Planctomycetota bacterium
AATCGGCTGGATCGATTGGTTGTCGGCGATTGTGTGATTCGGGCCGAGGAGCAACCGTCGGATGTGATTCAGCGGTTCAAGCAACGTCCAGGCGTCTGAGCCGCGCTGACTCGAAGCAGCTGATCGTCCGTCAACGGACTCTCGGTACAGACGCCTGGACGTTGCTTGAACCGCTGAATCACATCCGACGGTTGCTCCTCGGCCCGAATCACACAATCGCCGACAACCAATCGATCCAGCCGATTGGTCACGAAGCAATGCATCGCATCTTCCGGCGTGCAAACGATCGGCTCCTCGCTTCCATTGAAGCTGGTGTTGACCAGCAACGGACAGCCCGTTCGCTTCTCAAAAGCTGCGATCAGCTGATGAAACAGCGGATGCGATTTTGCATCCACCGTTTGCACCCGAGACGTGTCGTCGACGTGCGTGACCGCCGGAATCGTCGTGCGAATCTGGTTCAAACGCTGCAAGCCTTCCAGCACAGGTTGATCTCGCAAGTCAACCTGTTGGCTTGGGTCTACCGTGGCGACGACCGTCATGTAAGGCCGGTCGGGCATCGTTCCCAGCTGGAACCAGCCTGCTGCCCGTTCGCAAACCACCGCCGGCGCGAAGGGACGAAACGACTCGCGCTGTTTGATCTGTTGGTTCAGTCGGCGCTGCATGTTGGGATCACGTGGATCGGCCAACAAGCTGCGATTACCCAGTGCACGCGGTCCATATTCCATTCTGCCTTGAAACCAACCCACGATCTTTCCCGCCGCGATCTCTGTTGCAACCTGATCACAAAGCTGGGCGCGACTGGGGAGATGGTCGTGTGCAATTTCGTTGTCTTGAAGCCATTGCCGAATCGCGGATTTCGCGAATCGTGGCCCCAGAAGTGATCCCTGCTGACCATCGGGACACGTCGGCGTCCGTCTGTGCTTCATCAGTTGGTGGTGAATCCAAAACGCAGCACCGAGTGCGCCCCCGCTGTCTCCTGCTGCCGGCTGAACCCAGATGGAATCGAACGGCCCCTCACGCTGCAATCGTTCGTTGACGACACAGTTCAGCGCGACACCACCTGCCAGACAGAGGTGCCGTTGGCGAGTGCGTTGCTGAACGTGACGAGCCATCTTCAGCACGATCTCCTCGGTGACCATCTGAATCGACGCTGCCAAATCGAGGTGCACATCGCTCAGCGGTTCGCCGGGGCGCCTGGGCGGACCACCGATCAACCGATCAAAGGCTCGCGAGGTCATCGTCAGACCCGCCGGATAGTCGAAATAGCCCATTCTCATTCGAAACGATCCGTCCGCCTTGAGATCCAAGCACTGTTCCTTGATGATCGAGGCGAAACGCGGCTGCCCATAAGGGGCAAGCCCCATCAGTTTGTACTCGCCGGAATTCACTTGAAATCCGCAATAGGCGGTTGCAGCGGAGTAGAGCAGCCCCAGTGAATGAGGGAAGTCCAGCTGACCGAGTGGTTGCAGTTCATTTCCGTCGCCGACGCCGAAGCTTGCCGTCGCCCACTCGCCCACACCGTCGATCGTCAAATAGGCTGCCGAGTCAAACGGTGACGGATAGAATGCCGACGCTGCGTGCGAATCGTGATGTCGGCAGAAAACGAGGCGACTGGGAACGCGATTAGGAAGTGCTTTGTCCACGCGTCGCCGCACCCAGAGTTTGCGGGCCAGCCAATCGGGCATGGCATGAGCAAAGGACCGATAACCGTGGGGCGCGTAAGCGGCATAGGTGCTGAGCAGGCGCTCAAAGCGTAACCAAGGCTTTTCGTAGAAGCCCACCCAATCAATCGATTCCTGGCCGATCCCCGCCTGAGCCAAGCAATCTTGGATCGCTTCGGTTGGAAAGCCGGCATCGTGCTTGAGCCGCGAATAGCGTTCTTGCTGCGAAGCAGCGATCAATTGACCGTCGACGATCAATGCTGCCGCCGAGTCATGAAAGTCGCAAGAGATTCCCAGGATTGCCGTCATGCGACGGGTCCAACGGGAAGCGATTTCCGTTCAACCCAGCCACAGTCGCTGAACGCGATGATTGTTGCTGTCCAGGACGTGCACTCGGTCACGGCTGTCAACAACCACGCCCCAAGGTTGATAGAGTTGTCCGGGAGCCCGACCAGACTTTCCCCAGCAAGCGATCGGTTCGCCTTGAGTGTTGAACAGTTGCAAGCGTTGGTTTCCGTACTCACAAACGACCAGATTCCTATTCGCCGTAA
>JBCCUO010000829.1:0-2207 GCA_039196805.1 Planctomycetota bacterium
GGCGAGTAGCGCCAGCGGACTTGATGCTCGCCCGACTCCAACAACACGCCCTGTTTCAGCTTGTCCACTCGATACACCGGAGTGGCCACCCAGGGCAGAGCGTTCGAGCGACGTGTTTGCGCGGTCCAGTGACCGTCTTGAAGCACGGGACGTACCCAGAGCCCGCTTTCGCTTGACCTCAGCGCTACCTCAAGCTCGTCGGGAGAGTCGACTTGAATGGTGGCTGTCGCCGGGGCGCGCGCACCGGATCCAGGGCGCCATACGCCGCCCGTAGCGTCGACGGGCTCAATGAACGGTCGATGAGAGCTCGATTCGCACACGGAATCAATCAATGATTGCCAATCCGGACGGTCCGCGGCCACAAGGGATCCACTTTGGACAAAGTCGATCGGCCCCGCAGCCGTGGAAGCGGATTGCGTGGTCACGGCGGCGATATGGATCGGGTGATCAAACGGGTCGGAGCGTTGTCCTGCCGCGCGGCGTTCGCCATCGATGGCCACCCACTCGCAGAGTCGACGCCAGCCATGGATTTGGTCTTTGAGCTCGGCCTGATCCGCCAATTGCCGTCGCGAGGAGTTCCAAAACGCTCGCATGGCTTCGCTCTGAATCGATGGCATGCTGTTGAATACCGATTGCCCCTCCGCAAGATGCCAGCGGCCGAACCAGCTTGCTCGCTGACTCACTTCGACTTCAAGAATGCGATTGGGGTTGCGCGTTCGCGCCCACTCAGGAGGCCAACCGCCACCCGTTTCCGTCCGCATCCAACGGCCACGAAGGGTGGGCTGATTGGTTCGATCAAGTAGCTCGGACTCGCTGGCCTTGTCAACAGTTGCAATCAGGGGCGACGCGGCGACCGCTACGTCAATCAACGTGATGGTGATCAGCCCGATCGCGAAACCGGAGCGACTGAGCCGGTACGGTTGACCGTTCTGGTTTCGCTTGGATCGCCAAATTAACAGCGATAGGATTCCTCCGGTGAAGAGCATTGCATGCACTAGAGACATCTGGATCGTGTACCAGGCTCCATCGATGTGCAACGGTCCCCAGAAGCGATCACCCACACCGGTTGGAGACGAGATCCATTGGCTGGTCCTCAACGCCGTAACTCCTAGGCTGACCAACAGCAACAGGATCAGCACGATCGCCGTCAACCGCGCCGCTGCTCTGGGTTGCTTGCTAGCAGACCGCTGTGCCCATCGCGAAGCAAGGACGCTGGCAGCCAGAGCGGTAAACGGCAGCCACTTCGCGGGGTACCGGAAGGCGTCGTAGCCTGGCATAAGCTTGTAGAGCAACCAATAGGGTCCACCGACCGAAGGATCGTAATCCTGGGGTACGACGCCGAACAACCCGATGAACCAGAGAAATCCGAAACGACCCATCGAAATCAAGAACGTAATCAACAATAGTGCGTGCCAGCGATTCATTCGGCCGCGAAAGCCTTCGCCCAATTGGGCTAGCAGCGCGATCCCTATCAGGACACCCGCATAGAGTGAAGGCGTCCAGATTCGGTGATTTGGGGCGAACAGTAAGCTCAATCGACGGCATGTCGGGAACATCGTGCCCCAGCTGGAGGGAACCATCGCATCAGTGAGTTGCCACGGGGGCACGGAGAATTGAAAGCTCTCTTGGCGGCGGGACCCCAACGGTGCCGCCTTCCACCAGCTGTCGGAGTCAGGAGCATTGGACACGCGTCGATCACTCATTCGCGACCAGTCTGCGGACGCGGCGATCTGCGGCAGAGACAACAGTCCCGCCAGAAGGCATGCCGCCACGAATCCTGCCGTCGCCCAGACAGAGTCGATCAGGCCCCGAGTCTTGGCTGGTTGGCTTGGGCGTCTTCGGCTTGCCAGCAATCGCACGCTGCCAGCGATAGCGAAGGCGATTCCGACCATGGCTGTGTGGAGTGCCGTCTGCGGGTCACCAGCCAAGACCATCATCGCCATGGCGACCCCGGTCAGTCGCCAGCGCCCGATCCGTCGTCGCTGAGGCCGTTCTGACTTGGATCGGTCGGGACCTGCAAAGAGACTTCCGATGACCAGGGGAAGCCAAGCCGCGCCGGCCAAGAAGGGCGGATTGCAATACAGGAACAGAACACTGCCACCGAGTGCGTATGTGATGCCGGCAATCCAGTCGAACGGAATCAGGACGCCCGATCGACGTGAGGCCCAGGCACTGGTCACAGCCGCAATGACAAGGTGGCAGGCGAC
>JBCCUO010000830.1:0-2203 GCA_039196805.1 Planctomycetota bacterium
CAGGACACAATATCGATAAATGTGATATTCGAGTGATCGGTGGAACATGGACCGTGTATCCTGAAGCGTATCAAAAGGCTGGCCGATCAACAACCAAGCTTCCACTAACTTGGGATCCTGCTTGACGGCTTTGCCCAGGACCTGCAGGGCGCGGTCGCGCGTCTGGACCCGACGGTTGTTGCGAGGATCCACCATGGCAGTCGCCAAACGCTGCCCCTGTTGCAAGTAGACGCTCCCGAGCATCTTCCGAGCGAATGACTCGCTTTCCTTGTTCAGACCCTTTTCCAACGCCGTTTCCAGCAGCTCCGCGACCGCCGCCAACTGAGCCGGCGACTTGGCGTCGATCCGCTTCATCACTGCTTCGTCGAGTGAGGCTTGGCCACTTTCCACTTCATCCGACGCTTGTTCTGAGTCGTCTGCAGGTTCTGCGACCTGAGGCTTGGTCTCGCCGAAGTCTTCCGACAACGCCTGACCCGCTCCAGGTTCGTCACCGGCGGTTTCGTCGGTCGCCGTTTCTTGACTGAACGCGGCCGTCGATGCAGAGCCGAATGCCAGCAACAACCAAAACACGACCCAAGACAGCCGGGTTCGGCGAGCCGAAGACGAGGGCTCCATTTGGGCAGCGACAGGGGAACACTGGGGAAGATTCTCTTGAGTCAACATCACACGTCCGTTGAGATTCACGGGATAGGTTCTCATCCATTATTACGCGACCGGCGAATCTGTGGCGAGCTTGATTGCCGACGAGCGACATTTTGGTGAAACTCTGCCGGTTTCATGCGGCAAGAACCGCTGTTTCGGTGGGAAATTGCCGTGCCGAAGCAGCCGCCCGCCCATGGCCCCGGAACGTTCGCCACGAGTTCAGCATGCCCACCGTTTTTGTCACGCGACAAATCTTGCCGACGCACCTTGAGCGATTGACTCAGACAGCAAACGTGGATGTGTGGTCGGGGGACGATCCGCCCACGCGCGAGCAACTGATCGCCAGGGCCAAAGGATGTGAGGGGCTATTGTCGCTGCTAGGCGATCAAGTGGACGGGCCATTGATGGACGCGATCGGACCGCAGCTCAAGGTGATCAGCAATTACGCGGTTGGCTACAACAACATTGACGTCGAAGCCGCCAAGACGCGTGGAGTCGCAGTCGGAAACACACCGGACGTCCTGACAGACGCTACCGCGGATGTTGCCGTTGCGTTGCTGCTAAATGCCGCGCGCCGAACTCATGAAGCCGCAGCGACGGTCAGCAACGGCAGCTGGCAAACCTGGGACCCACAGGGCCTGCTGGGAGTCGACTTGGCCGGACGAACACTTGGAATCGTGGGCATGGGGCGGATTGGGCTGGCAACCGCGCGGCGGCTGGCGGGCGGTTGGGGAATGCGAGTCCTCTACCACGCTCGCCATCCCAAACCCGTTGCGGAGCAATCGGTTGATGCGTTGCGTGTCAGCCTGGACGAGTTGCTGGAGCTTTCCGACTTCGTTTCCGTCCACGCCAGCCTCAGCGAGTCGACTCGGAACCTGATCAGTGCTGACGCGTTGGCAAGAATGAAGCCGTCCGCGATCCTGATCAACACTGCACGTGGTGAGTTGATTGACCAAGACGCTTTGGTCGAAGCCTTGAAGGCCGGCCAGATCCGAGCAGCGGGATTGGATGTCACAACACCGGAGCCGATTTCTCCGAAGCATCCGCTGGTCACTCTGCCCAACTGCGTGATCTATCCCCACATCGGCAGCGCGACCGTGGAAGCGCGTGAAGCGATGGCGGAGATCGCTGTGGACAATCTGCTGTGCGGCCTGGCCGGCAAGCCGCTTCGGGCGGCGGTCACGTAGGCTTCCGTCGATGCCTAGCGTATGATCTTGACGGCCTTCCACCTGACTCGCAGCGACTCAACCAGTCTCATGAAAACGACACCTTTTGATCCTGTCCACCTTGCCGATTCCGTCTTTGCCGTTCCGCCGCTGGCCCGTGATGCCGACTTAGAAGTGGATGCAGATGAGAACGAGAAAATCATCCGCTTTCTGGAAGCGGGTGGAGTCCGTTCGCTTCTCTATGGCGGCAATGCCGTCTTCTATCATGTGGGCTTATCGGAGTTTGCCAACATCTTGGGCATGCTGTCCGATTCCGCCGGACCGGAGACCACGGTGGTTCCATCGATCGGGCCTTCGTTCGGTATGGCCGTGGACCAAATCGATGTCTTGTCCGA
>JBCCUO010000831.1:0-2203 GCA_039196805.1 Planctomycetota bacterium
GATCGCGCGGGCGCTCACATGGCTTGGGCGTCGCTCTGCGAGCGAACCGGTCGATTCAGGGCTGCGATCGACGCGTACCGCACGGCAATCAGACTGGAACCGACAATGTCGGGCCCACGAACCAATCTGGCGGCGTTGCTGGACAACTTGGGGAGTCAGCAGCAAGGCCCCAGTGCCATTCAGTGGATGGAGGAAGCGAAGAAGCTGCGTCGCGCCGAACTTCCCTTCCTGGCTCGCGACGCCAAGTTGGTCCCCGACAACGCGGAAGTCCAGTATCGTTATGGCCTGGCGTTGTACCTGAATGGCGACTCGGAAGAGGCCTTGGAACGTTTGGTGAAAGCTTCCCAGCTGGCTCCTGACTTCGAGGACGCGGCGTTGGCCGTCAAACTGCTCCGCGAAAAGCTTGCCGAGTAGCACACCGAGCTCCCTGGCTGCGAGCAATGCTTGCTTCGCCATCATCCCGTCGACCTTCCCCGAGCATGGCACGCGTGCCAAATCATGAGCAAAGACAAACCGCTGCGTGTCGGTCTGGCCGGCATTGGCTTCATGGGCTGGATTCATTACTTGGCGTACCAGCGCACGTCGGCCGCCAACGTCACCTCGTTCTGCTCTCGCAACGAAGCCAAACGATCCGGGGACTGGCGTGGCATCCAGGGCAACTTCGGCCCACCGGGCGAGAAGATCGACGTCAGCGAAACGAATGTCTACGAGACGCTGGATCAGATGCTTGAAGATCCTGACGTCGACATCATTGACGTCTGCTTACCGCCTCATTTGCATCCGGAGGCAGTTCAAAAATCGCTTGCAGCCGGCAAGCGAGTGCTCTGCGAAAAACCGCTGGCTTTGACGGCCGACCTTGCCGATCAGATGGCCCAGGCAGCCGGAACGGGGCAGTTGATGGTGGCTCACATCCTGCCATACATGCCCGAGTTCCGAATCTTGGTCGATGCGTGCAACGACAACCGTTGGGGACGCCCCATCGCCGGGCGGTTCAAACGCACGATCGGGCCGCCGGACTGGATACCTGACTTTTACGACCGGCAAACCGTGGGTGGACCGCTGGTCGACTTGCACGTGCATGACGCGCATTTGATTCGTCTGTTGTTTGGCATGCCGACCGGCGCGACCAGCGTCTGCCGCACGAACGAGGGCACCGCCAAATTCTACGAATCGATCTTTCAGTTCCAGGATCCTGAATTAGTGGTCTCGTGTGGTGGCGGCGTGATCGACTCCCCCGCGAGGCCGTTCACGCATGGCTACGAAGTTAGTTTTGAGCGAGCGACGGTGCAATTCGAATCGGCCGCCTACAGCGATGGACAATCCGCCGTGATTCCGTTAGTCGTGATGCGGGAGGACGGTGAACTGGAACGCCCCGACTTGGGCGATGGGGACCCCATTGATGGCTTCGTCGCCGAAATCGAGGCGATGGCAACCAGCATTCGCACCGGAGTCGTCGATCCCATTCTAGACGGCCGAACCGCCGCCGACGCGCTCCGCATCTGCGAACTGCAAACTCCACAGTAATGGCCACTACTTGACCGCCCGAGTGATGAGTTGCGAGAGTCGATCGCAACCCAACGCGTCACGACTTGTTGATGTGAGTATTGGGAGCGAGTCTGTGTGACGGGTGAGATCGTTCTTGAACGCAGTGTTTGGCAACCATCGGTTGAATCGTAGCGATCTGTGACAAACTCCAAAACCAATAGCGACCAACAAGGAAGAATCAATGAAAGTGCATTATCTTGAGATTGTGACACCCGACGTCGACTCGCTTTGCCGTCAGTACTCATCGGTGCATGGGATCGAATTCGGTCAACCCGATGCCAACCTTGGTGGTGCTCGTACGGCTGAGTTGAAAGAAGGGGGGCTCATCGGCATTCGTGGACCACTGCGTGACACAGAAACGCCCGTTGTGCGACCGTATGCGCTCGTCGACGACGTTCATGCCGCAGTCAAGTTGGCAGCTGAAGCAGGAGCCGAAATCGCGCTTGCTCCGATGGAGATTCCCGAACATGGAACGTGCGCGGTCGTTGTTCACGGTGGGATCGAATGTGGACTCTGGCAGGTGTGACAGTGTCAAAGAGTAGCACCGAGAGGAACGGAGCTACTCGACGAGACTGATTCGCTGGGACCATCGCCCTTCGAACGCGGAGGCTCCGGTGCAAAAGGGGATGCCGTTGTTGGGGATCGTGACGAATTCGGC
>JBCCUO010000832.1:0-2202 GCA_039196805.1 Planctomycetota bacterium
CAACATGCGACAGTAATCCAGTGCCCGCTTGAGCAGCGCATCGTTGGGCATCGCCTTGGGGGCGTCACTGAACGCGGCCGCGCCGGCATCAGCCAACAAACCCAGCTCCGCCATCTGATCCGAAGCTCGATTCTTGCTCAGGCAGGCGATCACATAGACGCGGACGCCACCGTTTCGCGACGCCTTTTGATGGACGAATTGGACTTCAGCGGGAGAGTCGATCACCGGCTTGGTGCTGCTACTACACAAGATTGACGTGTAACCGCCGGCCAGCGCCGCGTCGCTACCCGTTTGGATGGTCTCGTCTTGCTCGCTTCCCGGCTCTCGCAGCTCGGCGCAAAGGTCAACCAAACCCGGCGTGACCAGTCGTCCGGTCGCGTCGATCCTGTGCAAGCGCTGCGGAAGATCGCCATCAGCCACGTCCATGCCCGCAACGCGATCGCCAAGGACTAACAAACGCCCCACGCGATTGAGTGACTGCGATGGGTCGATGAGGTGTCCGTTATCAATCAGCAGACCACCACTGGTGTCGGTGGCCACTTGCATGATCGGCTGTTCCATCGCAACAGATTCCATCAGCGATCTCCTCCCGACAACAACCACAACGCTGCCATGCGAACCGCAATTCCGTTGGTCACTTGCTCCAGAATGACCGAGTGGGGGCCGTCCGCGACCTCAGGCGTGATCTCGACGCCACGGTTAATCGGACCTGGAGCCATGATCAGAATGTCTTTTTTTGCTCGGCGAATCCGCTCGCCATTCATCGCGTACAACGCCGCATATTCGTGGACGCTGGGGAAGGGCCTTGCTCTCTGACGTTCAAACTGAATACGCAGCAAGTTCAGCACATCGCAACGCGGCAGGATCTCGTCCAGATGATGAGCCACCTCAAAACCCAGTTCCGCCCAGCGTGGGCTGACGAGCGTCGGCGGCCCGCAGATAATCACCTTCGCTCCCAGCTTTTTCAGGCCCCAGATGTTGCTGCGGGCGGTGCGGCTATGAGCGATGTCGCCGACCAAGGCAATCGTCAGGCCGTCGAAGCTACCCCGATGCTGGCGAATGGTCAGCATGTCCAGCAGGCCCTGGGTGGGATGCTCATGCGGTCCATCCCCGGCATTCAACACGCTGCAGCGCAGCTCGCGAGAGAGCAAGTGCGGCGTTCCCGGCGTGCTATGCCTGGTCACGACCCAATCGACGCCCATCGCCTCGATCGTCTTGGCCGTGTCGACGAAGGTCTCCCCCTTCGCCACGCTACTGCCGGCACTACTGAATTCGACAGTGTCCGCTCCCAAGCGTTTCGCGGCTAACGAGAAACTATTCCGCGTTCGGGTGCTGTTTTCAAAGAAGAGGTTAGCGCACGTCCGCCCGCTGAGCAGCGAGATTTTTCGCCGGCAGCCTTCCGTTGCATCCTTGAGCTGCTGGGCCGCATCAAGCAGCGTGGTGATCTCCGCTGCCGACAGGCTCTCCAGATCCAGCAAATGCTTGCGGGTCCAAGAGTCCGGATACCGGATTTCGGCAGGAGAAGCTGTCTGAGTCATGCGTTGGATTGCAGCCCGCCAGAGTGATCCAAGAGTCAACTCGAAGTTGTGTTTAACGTACGCGATCCGCAATGGATCGACGAGGCGGTAGCGAACGATTTCGCCCCCATTCCTTGGACGCTGCCAATTCGGACAAGCCGCCTTCGGTGTTTGCCCGGTTTTCCGAGATGAGACCGCGGCGAACAGCGCAACCGCTCATCCATTTGTGGCTGTCACGATTCCCGAAAGACCCAATTTGTATTGGCGTTGCCGAGTGAAACGGGGAAAGAAGTGGGCGAGTTTGACGATCAACGTGCGATGACATCGATTCGCGGTATCGATTGCGACGATGGAGGAATGCAGCGCGGTTGTGCAAGCGACGCCATGCAACATGAAACTCTCCACGATCAACGAGTCGAAAGGAACGTCCGAACGTGCCGAACACGACGCCCAAGAAGAAACACCAGTCCGCTTCTGATTCGTCCTCGATTCTGGGGATCTGGCGACTCGGCGACATCGCTCACCAGAGCGAGTTCGCTGATGTGATCACGTCGCAACCTGCTGACGCCGTTGGAAGTCCGCGTTGGGACTATATCGTCAAGCGGGCCCGGGGCGCAGCGAGTAGTGCTGAGTCGCGACGGCAAATCACTCAGTTCATTTCCGCCGCATCCAGCACGATGCACCC
>JBCCUO010000833.1:0-2195 GCA_039196805.1 Planctomycetota bacterium
CAGGCCCAGCCACCCGCTCGGAGAGTGCTGCTGACGCCCCAAGGCAAACGCTTCGACCAACCGATGGCGGAAGACTTCGCGACCAGCGAGCGACTGCTGCTGCTGTGCGGACGGTACGAAGGATTCGATCAACGCGTGATCGATATCCTTGAGCCGGAAGAGGTCAGCGTCGGCGACTTTGTCCTCAACGGAGGCGAGGTGGCGGCAATGGTGATCGTTGACGCCGTGATCCGGCTGATCCCAGGAGTCCTGGGGGATGCCGAAAGTAGTTTTGACGATTCATTCAGTCGTGGAAATCGGCTGCTTGAGTTTCCCCAATACACACGACCCCGCGACTTCGAAGGCCACTTGGTCCCAGAAGTCTTGCTGAGCGGCGATCACCAGCGGATCGCCCAATGGCGAGAAGAACAAACGCTCCGGCGGACTGCCGAGCGACGCAGCGACTTGCTGCGAGATCAAACCAACAACCGAACCCTAGATTAAGAAAACGAGGCAGATCGATGAGCGAAGCGATCATGGCGTTGGTCGAAAAGACCGCGATGAAAGAGAATCCACCCGAGTTCGAGATTGGCGACACCGTCGACGTGCACCTGAAGATCCTGGAAGGCAACAAGGAACGCGTGCAAGTCTTCAATGGTGTTGTGATCGCACGCAGTGGTGCCGGACCCAAGGAAATGTTCACCGTTCGGCGAATCGTTGCCGGCGAAGGGGTGGAGCGAAAGTTCCCGGTCCATAGCCCACGCATCGAAAAGGTCGTCGTCAAACGCAGCGGGGTCGTCCGGCGCGCCAAGCTTTACTTCCTTCGCGACCGTGTCGGCAAGGCTGTACGACTGAAAGAACGCCGACGATCCTAGTCCACTTTTTGGAGTGCGATGGCTTGCCATCGCACTGGATTCTTTGGTGTGCGATGGCTCGCCATCGCTTCGGCTCATCGATAGCGGACGCAAGCTTCCGCACTTCACCGTATCCAAAGGTATCCGCCGAGAGCGGCCTGGACTGCGCCACGGGCGAGCGAACATCGTTGCCCCGCAGCTAATCGCTAACAGCTTCTTCCCTGACCGCTTCCTTCTTCTTAATCATCGTGACTTGATTGCCTTTGTCGTTGTGTTTGACCACATCCATGAAGGCATTGATCAGCAGCAGGCCTCGGCCTCCCATGTTTTCCAGGTTCTCTGGGTCCGTGGGGTCGGGCAACGAAGTGACGTCGAATCCGTTGCCCTCGTCGCGGACAATGAATACGGCTTGAACGCGTGACGCGGTGACGGACACGACGACACGACGATCTTGGTACGGCGATTCTTTTTGTCGCGTTTCAATCGCCTCGATGTACGCTTTGCCTTCATCGACTTCGCGGAGAGCGGACGACACCTCGAGGTTGCCGTGGACCATCGCGTTGACGATCGCTTCGTCGAGCGCCATCGCGATTTGCGTCCATGCCATCTCGTCGAATAAGCCAATCTCTTGCATCGCGGTCTCGAACCGTCCGATTAGCCCAGGAACCAGCGACGGGTTACTCGGCAGCGTCAACTCCAGCTGAACGTGAGACACGCAGTCGCAAAGCCCGTTGTGACTCTTCATCGATTCGGCAAGACCGATGACTTGGCGAACCGTTTCTGCCAATCCCTCCTGCATCTGAGCCTTAGGAACGTACGTCGTCGCCCCCTTGAACAGGGCCTCGGCCGCAAGTCCGTCACGTTCCTGGCTGGTCGCCAGGATCACGGGCGTCCGCGGAGACAGCCGCTTAATCGCCCCCACCAACTCCAGCCCCGACATGCCGGACATCTGCACATCCGTGACCACGACGTCAAACGACTGCTTTTCAAACTCCGCCAACGCCGCCTCACCACTTGCCACAGCCACAATCTCGTACAGATCGACCGACAACAGGGCCTTCATCAGGGCAAGCTGAGTCGGACTGTCGTCCACGACAAGAATTCGTCGTTGCTTCGACATGTTGGTCGGGGGCGAAGAGTCAGTTGGCATGGGAAATCGCCGGCAATCGAAACCGGACAATTGCCCGCTGAGAAGTAACCCAAAGGCTATCGGCGACGTGCGGCAGAGACAAGAAGGAGAGTCGGCGGTTAGCGGTTGGCAGTCAGCAGTCAGCGGAAGAAGCAGTTCGCTGTTGGCAGAGAAGAAACAAAATCGATTTCACCCTCCCGCTTGCGGGAGGGTCGGGCTCTCAGGCCCGGGGA
>JBCCUO010000834.1:0-2194 GCA_039196805.1 Planctomycetota bacterium
CGCTTGCGTACCACGTCGGTGCATTTGTTGGCGACGATGCGAAACAGCCATGGACGCAAAGATCTTGGATCTCGCAACGATCTGATCCGGCGTACGACATCCAACCACGACGATTGAACAACGTCCTCCGCGGCATCTCGGCCGCCAAGCACTCGCGTTGCGAACGCCAGTAACCTGGGTTGCCATCGCCTAACCAGAGTTGCCAACGCGCGTTCGTCACCACTCTGGCAACGCAACACAAGCCATTCGTCGTAGATGTCTTCCGGATCTCTCATTGAACCACCGAGGGTAAGTCGCGGCGAAGACGCGGCGGTTCAAAAAATCGGGCTCGTTTTTCCTGAACTCTACGATCCAGCCCATTTCGGCAGCTAGATGATCTCGTTGATCGCGCCTACGGGTGCCCAGCCGACCTGGCTCTGCGAGACGGCGATACGCACCCAGCCAGGCCGCCGGTCGATCACCTGGACCAAAGCCCCTTCGATGGCCTTCAGTTGATGAATGACTGGGTCAACGGGTCCGTCTGCCGCCCGAAGCTGAAGATCACTGACGACCACGACGGCACGATCGACCATCGTCACGCGTCGTCGGTAGTTGACGTACGGCGTCGCCACCATGATGGCAATGGCAAGCGAAAAGACCAGCGTCAACAGGCGATTGATCCGCGAGGCGTTGGCCGAAAGGCAACACCAGCCCAAAACCAACCAAAACGCTGACCAGGCGGCCAACGCGAACCAGCGAAACGCTTTCGGTGGCACCCAAGACGCCAATCGAGGAACCAGCGTTGCCATCCATTGGGAGAATCGGAACTCCGATGCGGGCCGATCAAGGGTGCCGGTGAGTTCTTGCAGCCGCCGCAGCGCATTGGCGTGATCTGGCTCTCGCAGCAAGGCTCGCCGATAGTGGGCGATCGCATGCCCCGATTTGCCGACGTCTTGCCAAGCGATCGCCAGGTGGTGGTGCAGCGAAGCCGTCTCCACGCCTTCGGCCAACGCAAGCTCGTAGTTCTGAATGACCTTGTCGAGCGTTTGTTGCCTGGCTTCGCCGGTCATGCGATTCGCCTCGCGATGCTGACGTGTCGTCTCATCCAACAACGCCTGCAAATGAACCGAAAGTGACTTAGAGACCTCCGGTGTAACCTCCTGCCCCAATCCATTCGTCGGAATCATGGCGAGCGCGATGGCAAGGGCCAGCGCCGTGATAGCAACAGGCGTGCCGCTACCCGCCGAGTTGCCGGACCGTGTGTTCCTGTCGCTCGTGCGGCCGCGCTGCACGATTCGTGAGGCGAGCGTCATCGCATCGCGTTTTAGCTCGTCAAGGGATTGCGTGCTCCGTAGCACTGGGTTTTGGTCGTATTGCCGACAACGACTGAACAATCGATCGGCTTCGTTGGCGATGGATGATTGGTCATGCCGACGCAACCAACCCAGAATTTGATCCGAATCCAAGTCCGAGAGGCGATCGGTGAATCGGCGAACAAGAAAATCGGTCATGGCGTGGGTGATCGCTTGACCTGTCGACGCAGCCGCCAATTGCTGTCTGAGCGGCCCCAGCTGTGACCGCAGTCGTGACGCAACGGCCCAAAGTGTTCGACGCATGCCCATCAGCATCGCGATGGAAAACAGCAGTGGGGCAATCGAAAGTGCGACGATCAACTTGAAGTCGACCCAACGTGCCGGAGCTTGTGACGGTCCAGCCTGAATCGCTTGCACCGGATCGGTCGGGACATCTACCGAACTGGGTTCATTGTCCTCACCGGAGGACAAACTCGAACTGTTGGCTTCATCACGTGTTTCCTCGGTTGACGGTTGAGGTCGATTCGCTGATACGATCGAGTCCAGCGCCAGTTCTTGGACCTCGTCGACTTCGATGCTGATCGGTTCGCTGCGAAGGGTCACGAACCGCTCTTCGTCGGGATCAAAGAACGTATACTCGATGGGCGGAATCTGGGTGACATCCGACGACTTTGGACGGATGGTCGCCTCAAATCGTTTTCGATCGTTGGTGACGACTCCTGCCAAGCGGTCCGTCGAGACACGGAACAATTCAGTCAGCTGTGGCTGCTGGGTCAGATTGGGCGGTTGGACCAGGTCCATGGGGCCGTCCCCTTCGATGTAGATCGTCACCTTGATTGGGTCACCGACTTTCCCGTAACGCTGAATGGTAGAAACACGCAGATTATATTGCCCAACCGCGC
>JBCCUO010000835.1:0-2192 GCA_039196805.1 Planctomycetota bacterium
GCAGGAGTGTATCCCGAAGAGAACCAGTCCCATCGCCCCAATCGGTAGGTGCCATGGTGATCTCCCAGAAACTCGCCCCACTGAACCGTGTCGATGATCAAGCACACGTAGCCATGACGGGCCAGCCAAGCGCCATGCCGCTGATATCCAGTCTTGTTGCCATAGCTGATCTCACGACCGTCGATCGTTTCCCGCTGTATCGAGTGTCCGCAAACGTACAGCACGGCGGGAAGTGGCTGATCCTGTTCACTTGGGCGATAGAAGTTCGCCGTCACGTAGAGTCCCGGCAGCGCTTGATAGTGCAGTCGCTCGACGATGACGCCATCTCGCTCTAGCGTGCCGACCACCTTGGTGTTCAAAGGCGTTCGCGCAGGTTCTGGTCGAAGCCCCAGCATGTCGGCCAGATGCTCACGATCAGACTCAACGCTTTGTTCCCACTGCGCCAAGCACGACACGCGCCGTAGATCATTCTGGCGTTCCAAGCGAGCCACCTCGGCCTCGAAGTAGCCTTCCAGAGCCTGCTGGGGGTCCGGCATCGTTGGCCAAACGGCCAGTTCTGGATCGAACTTGTTGAGGTCCAAGTCGCTGACCTGAACACCATCTGCCGGAATGGCCAGCTTGGCCGTCCAGCAAATCCCGTTCAGGATCAGCGTCCTCAGATCATCGTCTTGCCAGTTTTCGTAGAAGTGAGGCATCACGATGCTAAATCCGCGGCCGCCATTGGGGCGTTCTTTGCCCCAGCAGACCACTTGCTGAGTGGGTGCTTCTGGCGGCAACTGGCTGGTCGCAAACGAAATCGTCCCCTCTTCAAGCAAACGATTCTCAGGCCCGAAATAGTTGTTGATGTACGGCTCGTCTCGGATCGTGAACGGTTTCCATCCCCGCAGTACCGGATGATTCAGCTTGGCTGCCGGTTCGATCGTGGCCTGTGGGAAAATCCGTGCAATCGATTGGTGATGTTCACAGCGACTGGCGAAGTATCCACCCAGCCAATCCAACAGGGGATGATCTCCATCGGGATCGACATCATCGCCACGAAGTCCCGTAGCATAGTGAATGCACGCCATGCCACAGCCGCGATTCATCATCCGTGTCAGATCGTTCATGATCCGATCCGACTCGGGCATCTGATGTGGTGGAAACTGGTCTCCAATGAAGACGACGGTGGAGACTCGATCCAACAACATTCGATCGGATGGCCACTGACTGGTCACCGTCACTTGCACAGATTGCCCCAGCGACGTCTCGCGAAGGCAGTGCGCCAACAAGCGACCTCCCGCAGCAACCTCGTGCGTGCCGGGGCGATGGTTGCTAGGCCCAACGACAACCAGCACTTCGGAGGACTCGGACGCCGTCGCAACGTTTGCCGTGATCGCCAGGAGCAGGGCAAATCCAGATGCAATCAGCTTCAGCAAAAGGTTGCGACTCGTCATGGCGTCACCTCGGGGGACCGGGAGCGAAACAAGCAATTCGTGAACCATGCCTGCCGTCTGGCGGCAATAGGCCAACCGATGCCCCTAAGGAGTCACACTTCAGCAAGCGTCTGGCGACTACCCGCAAACGCATCGGTCTCAATGCCTAGCTTCTGCAACATGGTGACGTAGAGATTAGCCAAGGGAACTTCCCGGTAGTTCATCTCCGATCGAAATGCCTTGTCGCCATCGGGAAGCTTTTCTTTGGGTTCTTCGCCGTACCGCAGATATTGCCCATGCTTGAATCCCATGTTGCGACCACCAAGCAGGATCAATGGATAGTTGCGTGACAGGTGAAATCCGCTGGACGCCGAACCGAAAAAGATCAGCGTATTATCCAGCATCGTACCGCCCTGCGCCGGTTCGGTCGTCGATTTCAACTTCCCTGCGAAACGTGCCAACTCCTCAGCCAGGAATCGGCAATAGGTCCCAAAGTTTGCCCAGCCGCCCGGCTGCTTGGTCTGGTGAGATAACTGATGGGTCAAGTTGAACCCAACGGCCCGTGCCAGATAGTCGCTGACACCAACGCCGTTCTCACGACCAATTTGATACGTCGCCACGCGTGTGGAGTCAGTCTTGAACGCCAAGTAGATCAGCTCGAACATGGTCTGCAGATAAACCCGCGGATCCTCGGGCGTGATGTCTAGCTGCAGGTGATCCACATCAACCTTTGGCAGCGGAATGTTCATCCAACGCTTCGCTTTTTCGATTCTGATCTCC
>JBCCUO010000836.1:0-2190 GCA_039196805.1 Planctomycetota bacterium
CAGATCGTAGCGGAAGCCGCTTAGGCTTTCGGAAGTGCAACCGATCGTCGTGACGCCACCCGCTGACTCGCCACCCGCTGACGGCCGAAACTCTCCGCGAGTTCCGCTCCGGTCCCGGCGACACGTCTGCGCGAAAACCGCCATTCCGCGGTTTCGGATGCAACGCGAAGAGCCTAGCCTTCGGCGAGGGCGGGCTACTCTGTCGAGAGACCACTCCGTGGTCCCGAGCCCCTTCGCCCGCGTAGCACTTCGCACCACATACAAGCGCCGCCGATTAGCCTGGCCTTCGACGAAGTCTGGCTACGTTCATTGAGCGCTGGACCGACTCCCTCGGGGACTTCCCGCGATCACACCGTCGGCGGGCAATGGTCGCGCCGCGGTGGCAAAGCCCTTGCGATACAGGTGCTCTTTCAGCCTTCGAAACGCCGCGTAGCTGTTGGGATACACCCAAACCGTGATGGTGGTTGACGGAGCATCGCGGCCGGCCAGCTCCACGTCCAGGAAACTTCGATCACCAAGCGCCACGTCAATCGGCTGCCCCATCGGTTCACTCACCGATTCGTTCAAAGCTTCGATCTCCACACCGACCAATTGACCGTACGACGCCATGGCGACACGACCGCCGGTGGAGACCATTTTGCGTCCCTTTTCCATCGCGTAGTGAGCGACGTAGCCGCGAATCGGCCCCACCGAGTTGCGAAGCAATCCCTGCCGAGTGCTTTGCCCGCTGCGTTGAAAGTCGCTGCGAATCTCCTCCATCAACGCGTCAATCGGCACCAGGCTCAAACGGTTGCCTTTCAGTCGGAAGTGGATTTCGTCGCCGAACACCGTCTTGGCCATCGGCGTCGGCAAATGCTCCAGCGCGACGACGGGAGCCGCCTGATTCTCCAGTGCTTCACGCTGTCCCCGAAGCTGGTCTAGTCGATCGCGAGACTCCCGAAGGCGACGCTGCTGTTCCGCGGCAGCCACGTCCGACTCATCCAGCTCCTGCTTGGCTTCTTCCCAAGCGGCCTCGGCCTGACTCAGCAGATCCAGCAAGAGCCCTCGCTGCTGTTTGGCAGCCGAGATTCGCCCATCGTACCGTCTGATTGACTGTTCCAAGCGAATCGAATCCTGTTGCGCGGCCACTGCTCTTTGATACTGCTGAGCCAATTCCCCCATCAACTGATCGTCTGCTTGAATCACCTCTGGTGCTTCGGCCTGTTTGATCGTCTCCTGGGAACGGGCCCCCAGGATGACGACCAAGATGATCAGGATGCCAACCAGGTTGGCAACGATATCCAAAAAGGCATCGTGACCAAGCAGATCATTGCCGCGCCGTCTTCGTTGCATGACGAACTCCTATCGTGAACGCTCGACATCGACGCCGCTTCCGCGAAGCAGCATCTGCAGCTGATGGAATCGTTGTTCGGCGTTGGGCATCACTTGCACTTCCAATCGAGGCTGCCAACGACCGCCGGGCAACGCGGCACCCCAGTCCTTGATGCGATCACGAACCAATGCGGCCAGCTCCAAACTGGCTCGATTGACGTCACCATCACCGAAAGTGACCGTGTGGCCTTCAGAACTACGGCTGGGCAGCAAGACAAACCGATCGACGTCGCACCGCATGCGAATGGTACGGACCAACGACGTGCCGACGGACGACTGCAACTCTTGCGGCAGCGCCCAGTCGCGACCTTGACGTCGGACCGGTCGTGCCTGACTGGCTGCCTGGTTCGATCGGGACATCGACATTGATGGCGGGGGCTGCGGCGACTGAGAAGCGTCCGCCGGCTGCGAGGTGGCCGACTGTCGGCCGCCGGAGGATGTCGCCTGCGTTGCTGACGCGGACGTCTGACCGCTGTCACTCGCTTGCCCCGAGGCCAACTGCCCCATCGCCCCGTTCTCCTGGGCACCTTGGGATCGAGTGGGGCGTGATTCACTCTCCAAAGCCTGCAAATCCTGTTGATTCGTCCCGTCAGCCGCCTCCTCGGTTGAACCCAGCGGTTCGCGCATCGATGGCTCGCCATTGGACCGCACCGGATCCGACCCGAAGGTGCCGAAGTCAGATGCGCCTTTGGTCATACCGTCGATCTCGTTGACTTGACGGGGATCTTCGATCGACTGGCCGGACGCACCTACTGTGCGGCCGGCGTAAGGGTTCTGGAGCGATCGCCCGATGCCATTTTGAATTGCGGACGACTCGGC
>JBCCUO010000837.1:0-2187 GCA_039196805.1 Planctomycetota bacterium
CGCAGAGAAAACGCACCTATCAGACCTGCGCCGGTTCGAAATGTCATCTTCGCCCATCCCTTGGAAACACCTTCGCAACATCTTGCTGCTCTTTGCGCCTCTTTGGTGCGGCGCGGCACTGGTGTTCGGATTAATGGGCGTCTGCTACGCCCTGCTGAAGAAAGACGTCTGGTCGGCCCGCCAACCGTTGGTGATGCGCGACGAGGTCACCAACTCGGTCGACCGCTTGGGCCGCTTTGCCAGCCAGACGGAACTCAAGGCCGCGCAGGAAACGATCCTGGAAATGGTGCAGAACCCAGAGGTTGTCGCGGCGGCGCTTCGCCAAATCGGCCCGCCCGGTGGTGGATCGGATCCGAATTGGCCGTCAACGACCATCGTCGACTCGACGGCAAGCGACTACGTGAACCTGAAAGCGCCACAGGGAAGTGAGTTCGGTAACACCGAAGTGGTCTACCTGCAGGTCAAAGCGGACAGCCAGCAGCGCGCCGCCAAGTTTTGCCGCGCGATGTTCGACAACCTGACGCAACACCTGCGAAACGTCCGTCGAGTTCGCGCCGACAGCATCATCAACGAACTGTCTCAGTCCCGTGACCTGGCACGCCATGCGCGCGATGAAGCCGCCGGTCGGATGCGAGAGATCGAAGTGGAATTCGGCAGTGACCTGGGAGAACTGCGAAACCTCAACGACACGATCTCGGGCGACGGAACCAACCGCCGAGAGCTAGAAACGACCGTGCGGGAACTGCAGACGGCGGAGTTGGCTCTCGAAAAACTCGAGGCGCTTCACGCCTTGTTGGTCGCTGGCGCAAAGAATCCGCAGCAACTGCTCATCAGCGGAAACGATCTGCTTTCCAGCCAACCGTCTCTCCAACAGCTGAAGCTTGGCCTGATCACCGCTCAACTGGCGACCAGTGAGCTGGCCAGCCTCTACACGTCCAGCAATCCCAAGTATCAAGCCGCCATCGAGACGGAACGAGAGATCGAGGCGCGGATGCGCGAAGAGGCGATCGAAGTGGTCGAGGCGATGAAACCGACCATCCGGCTGGCGCGCGACCGCGTCGAACGGCTGACCAAGAAACAGTCTGGTCTGAACGGACGCTTGGAACACCTCGCACGCATCCGAACCACGTATTCCAAGATCGACTCTGAGGTTTCCAGTCGCACGGAACAATTGACCGAAGCAGAACGACTGTTGAGCGAAGCACGTGCCAGTCGTTCAGCGGCGTTGTCGACAAATCTTCTGGCCGAGTTGGGACCGCCTCAAGTCAGTGACGCCCCGATCGGTGTCTCCGGCAGTCTGCTGGTGCTAGGTTCGACGTTCAGCGGGCTGATCTTTGGATTGGGCGTCGTGTTTTTGGTGGCCCCAGGACCTTCGGATGTTCGCTACGGCCGACGCTGGAGCGATTATCTGCATGGTCGACGAGCAACCGATTCCGATGCGAAGCCCGAAGCCGCGGACCGCAGATCACGACGACGACAAGACGACGCGGCGACACCGGATGTCGATTAACCTGAACATTGCTACTTCAAGACAACAATGATCTTGTTGCCAGGCGCCGGTCGAGGCACCAGAGTGGCTTCAAAAGCTGGCGGGCCGAGCAGAGCACGGGCTTGGTTGGAAAAACCATACGGTTCGGTCGGCATCCCCAGGGCATTGCGATTGAGCACGCCATCTTGATTGACATCGTGAAATGAGGCGATCGACAGCCGCTTGGGCAGATCGTCGGGCCCGAGCGTCCAGGTGGCTTCGCCGTTGGTGATCGAACGGTTGGACTTGCGATACGACTTTGTTGGCTGATTGAACGATTCGGCGTCGTCGTAAATCGCGATCAACACGACACCCATGTCACTGGTGGCACCGCGGACCAAGATCTCGATGCCGGCTTGATCACCGTCATCGTCCGTGGGGTCTGGCTTTGCGGTTTCGTTCGTGGGCGTATCCGCCTGCTCGGCCGCCGGTTCTTCCCTTAACGGCTCCAGCTCTTCCGCCGGAGCCTGCAAGTCGATCGACTTGGCGGTGGGGAAACGTGGCGGCACGAATTGGCTGCGTTGGTAACCGATGACTGCGAAACCGACCACCAGAACGGCGATCAGGACGCCAACCAATAGATTGCCGTGACTATCATGCCACAGGGAAGGTTCAGGGGGTTTTTGTTGCGGCATTCGGATTGGGAAAGGTCGAGCCGA
>JBCCUO010000838.1:0-2184 GCA_039196805.1 Planctomycetota bacterium
AGAACTCATCGCATTGTCTGCGGCCGCGATCGCATCGATGTAGACCGCGCCGATCGCGCCTGATGCCGTGGCTCCGTCAACACCGCCCGTTAGAACACCGGCCATCGCGTCCGGAGTGTCAGTGATGAAAATGACGACAATGCCGCTGAACAAGCCCCACGTACTAATGAGTCCGTAGATCACCGCGAACTTGAGCATGGTCCACGCAAACTCTTGGACTGGCGTTTTGACCAGACCACGCCAAATCGCCAAGCCATAGAGGATGATCCACAACACCAGGAGGTTTCGGAACGACACCGATATCGCACCCCATAGATTGACGAACGTGTCGTTGATGTACGTCAGTGAGGCGGTATCGATGTTGTTAAGTATTCGATCCGAAACGTTGTCTGATGCTGCCACTCGTGTTGCTCCTTAATCGACGCTCAACTCAGCGAGAAGCGCGTTGACCCGCTGGTCGCGCGCTTTCCGACATTCCACGGCTGCTTTAAGCCTCGGACCGTCGTAGTTACGCTCGCATTCACGCCGCTGGTTATTTTTCATTTCGTGAACTTGTGTTGTGACCACTTCCCAATAGTCGGGATCGACAAGATCCCCGCGTGTTAGTTGGATACCCACTTGCCTACCAATGCGAATGCCCCGCTCTACGGCCTCATCGCATTTCTCTTCAATGTAGGCCGTGTGATCGGGGTCGCAGACGAACCAGAAGCGCCCGATGTAGTCGAGTGCTTCTGAGCCATCACCGTTGAAATAGCGCGACAAAGGATGGTTAGCCATGCCGCCAGGGCGTGGGACATTCGCCGTGCTTTCATCCAGATCAGGAAGCGCCGCAAGCGTTCCGTCTGCCATTTCAGCATCGGCCGCACGCCCCTTTGTCTCCATGTCCGGCCCGGTAGGCTCCGATTGACCGCAAGCGGTCATCGAGAGCAAAAGAGCAATGAGCGTTAACGTGTTACGCATGTTTTGCTCCTAGAGGTCCGGGAACGCGGCGATCGTTCCATCAGCCATATCGACGTCAGCCGCGCGACGGTTCAACTCGTCTTCTTGGCCTTGCGTTTGCGATATGTGGGCAGCGGCCTGCAGACGGATCAGCTCGGCCGTCAACACGGCTTGCTCGACATTGATGCGGTTCTGCAGATCGATGGCCGCTTTCAGATCGGTCGCGGTATCGATCTCATCGGAGAGGTCTTCAACGTTGTTCAACCGACGATCGGTGGCCTCGAAGTTCGAGATACCAACACCCATCTGCGTGAACACCTGGTTGGCACGGCGGATGTAGCGCACTGCGTCTGGCTGCGCGACGTCCGGATAGATGTCGCCGGCTGCAAACTGTCGCCCGGCCGCTTGTGCGTCCTGGGCGGCATCTTGCATTTCTGCCTGATGCGCGGCCGCTGCGCCGGCCTCGATCATGGCTAGCGTGTCCTGCCATGAGGTTGGGAGTGAACGTCGCAAATCTCGGTAGGTGTTGTCGTTCAACAACCCGCCCATGTTGTAGGTTCCGGTGATCGAGTCGAACTGCGCGACTTGCTGCGCCAGTTGTTCCTCGAGCTTCGTGAACTGATCGATTTGGTTTTGAATCTGAGTAATCTGATTCGCCACTTGCTCGATGTTCTCGAACGCCGAAACGGTGGTTTGCAGAATGTTCGCGATGTCTACCGTAGGAATACCGGAAGCGTCGGCTTTCGGCATGGTGACGAGTGCCGCGACAGCGGCGATTGCGACGTACCTTTTCATGATTGCAGTCTCCTTTCGTGAAATATCGGCATCCAGACATCAGGGTCATCGCCGACTTCGGCGCGGATTTGATCGAGTAGATTCACGTTGGCCTCGCTTCCGCTCAGCACGGGAATCTCATCGTCCATACCGCCCAGGTTCATTTCGACGACAACTGACTTGCCGCCTTGACGGATAAGAAACTGACGGCTTTTCGCCGGCAGGCTTCTCACGATGTCGAATTCGGTCTCGGTGAGTGCGAACTTACCAACGTAGTGTTCTTTGGTTGCTTTATCGTTTGGCATGAACACGTTGACGGCACTCTGCTCGATGATCGAATCACCAATACGACACTCTGCGGCGTCTTTTGCACTCTGCGTTCCGAAGACCAGCAGACCATTCTGTTTACGAATGACCTTCAACCAGTCTCGGATACGCGGCTCAAACACGGGATCATCGACGGCCTTCCAG
>JBCCUO010000839.1:0-2180 GCA_039196805.1 Planctomycetota bacterium
GGTAGATCCGACTCGGAATCGTCGCCACAACCACTGCAGGCCAAGTGGCAACATCAAGGCTCCGTACAAGTATTCGGGAGCTTCCAGGTAGGTGGCAAGCGACCACCAGTCAAACGCCCCAAAACTAACTCCTTCCATATCGCGATACAGCTGGATGGAGTGCAGAAAACCGATCGCCATCAGTGTCACGCCGACCAACGGGTGGTCGCTGGTGTAGAGATATTGACGTGGTTGCTCAACGGACGTCGCGGCGGCCGGAAATGACGATTCCGATCGCGTGGCAACGAACAATACGACCAGAAAAGCCAACAGCATGTTGGTAAAGATGTGGACCAATGAGGGAGCAACGTAGTTGTTTGCAAACTCGGGGAAGAGCAAGACCAGTTCACCGCTGGCCAATCGAGCGAAGTTGATGAAACCAGGCAGGGCCAGCGCGAGGATCAGCACTCGCCACAAAGCTGGTCTTCTGTTTTGCCGCCAAAGCAGCAGCATGAGAGCAGCGAGCAGTGGAGGCCAAGTGAGACACTGCCAGTCGACGAACGAACGCCATTGCCCCGGCGTGCGTCCGAACCAGTCTTGGTACGCCGGTGTCTGCACGGCTGGACCCTGATGCATCCCGATTTGAACGCCATTGATCGCGACGTCGACCAACATCAGGACGGTCATTTCCTTGCATGCGACAAACATCAGATAGAGTAACAGACCGATAGACGTTGCCCACTGACAGACCATCGCAAAAGGACCTCGGGCGAAAGGCTGAGAAAAGTGCGGTCGCGACATCCATGGAGAAGTCAACGCTGCCAGCATCAGACTGAAGTGCCACAACGGATATCCGACTTCCAAAGCGTCGCTGTTCGAAAAGCGGCTGGGGTCCGCTTCGTAGCTCCAGATTCCGAACCGGTAGGTGCCAAGCATTCCAGTCACCAACCCAGTCAGCATTAGTCCGAGAACCAGCTTGCGCAGAATGGCCTGAAGGTAGGTAACATCGACGACGGCGCGTGGCTCCGGTGGCCGAATGATCTGTTGAACCAGCCCGAAGCCGAGCACAAAGGTCAGCGATCCCAACAGTGTGCCGAGCAAGCCGTGTGGTGCGGTCGACTGATCGTCGGCTTGGCGAAAAAACGCCAACCCGAACGCGATCGCTAGGGTCAGGAATGAGATCGTGCGAATCGAAAAGCGATACAATTGAGCTGCCCAAATCAACTTGTACTGGTTGCCGTGTTGAACAGGCCACGAGTGTATCCGTCTCCAAGTTCAAGCTGGGGAGGCTAGTCAGCTTCCATCGAGTCCAACCTCCGAGAGTCATTCCATGCGTTGTTTCGTTTGTTTCGTGCTTGCTTCAATCGTTTCGTTCGCCCCCGCGCAGCAGCCCGAGAGTCGTCAGCAAGTGCCGCTGTGGTTTGGCGAGCCTCCGGGACAAGGCGGAGATGGTCCCGGCGACGTGCCGGAACTCTTGATCACCCGCGCCCAGAGTGACCAGCCAACGGCAGGAGTCGTGATCCTGCCAGGTGGTGGCTATCGCGGGCATGCGATTGGACATGAAGGTCACGAGATCGCCGACTGGATGAAATCACTGGGCATCACCAGTGGGATTTGCACCTATCGGTTGGGCGGCAAAGGCAATGATGGCAAGGGCTATCGACATCCCGTCCCGATGATCGATGCGCAGCGAGCCATCCAGACGATGCGGGCCGGCGCGAAGGAGTTGGGCATCGATCCGAAGCGAATCGGTGTCATCGGCTTCTCCGCTGGCGGTCACTTGGCATCCACTGTGTCGACTCACTTTGCTGTGATCGACAAGAGTTCGCCTGATCCGGTGAACCATGTCTCCTCACGGCCCGACTTTTGCATCCTGGCCTATCCCGTGATCACGCTGAAGCAGCCCCACACGCACGCCGGCAGCCGAAAGAATTTATTGGGACAGGATCCTGCACTCGAGCTGGTCAACTCGCTGTGCAACGACCAGCAAGTTTCCAGCGAAACGCCGCCAACCTTCTTGATGCACACTGCGGAAGATACCGTGGTTCCAGTCCAGAATTCGATTCTCTACTACCAGGCCTGTCTGCAGCATGGTGTGCCAGTGGAGATGCATCTGTTCCAAGAAGGGCGGCACGGTGTGGGGTTGGCAAAGCAATTCCCGGGCGTCTCGCAGTGGCCCGAATTGTGTCAGCAGTGGTTGA
>JBCCUO010000840.1:0-2180 GCA_039196805.1 Planctomycetota bacterium
GAAAAAGGCAGCGAACTTGGCCTGTCCAAAGTAGGAGACGTTCCAAGGATTCGATTGTGAACTGCTGGAATAGCCGTATCGCGAGTAACGCCCCAGCGCGAGATGCCGAGCCAGGTCGTAGCCAACTCGCGTGTAGAACGTTCGAGTTTGCGGCATCGGATTAGCAGCCACACGAGTCGTCGTGACTGTGCTTTGCTTCTTCTTTGGCTTTGATTCGGGGGCTTGGGCGAATGGCAGTTCGATGCTGCGAAACTCGTTGACCAAGGCCTGGCATTCGTTTGGCTGATCTTCTTGAAAGAGAAGTCCGGCGAGTCTCAACTTGACTTCCCAAAGCTGGGGCTGCTTTTCCAGCACGACTCGGCACAGGTCGATGGCGGTTTCATTCTCGCGCCGCGTGATCATTCGATCGATCAAGGCGACCATCGTGGTGGGGTCGCTCATCTGCTGGGCGCGTTTCACCGTTGCCTCTGCCTGTTCAATCAAGCCTGCGTCCACCATCAGCATCAACTCGCGGCGGCGATGCTCGGGCGTATCGGCAAGGGCCACCAGTTGCTGCTGGTACTGAAACGCGAGTTCATAGTCACCCGCCTTTTCCGCAAGCTCGCCGACTTGGGTGAGTAGCTCGGCATCGCGCGGGTTTTCCGCCAGCAGCGGCTCGAGTGTCTGTCGGGCGGAGCCCAAGTCGTCGACTTGTCGGTAGGCTTCGGCGATCAGCAGCAGCGCTGATCGCGTGTCCGACCTTTCCTGGCCACGCTGCTTGACCCGATTCACCAAGCGTTCCAGGTCGCCTTTACGATCGTAGAGTGGGGCCAGCCATGCGATGACGGTTCGCTGATCACCAATGTCGTCGACTGCTTCCAAGGACTGCCAATACAGCTCGATCGCTTCGTCGGTGCGAAATCGGTCCGCCAGGACTCGGGCGAGGGCGTTGCGACTGTCAGAATCACGCGGCGCAATTCGAAGTGCGTATCTGAGTGCCGCGATACCTTCGTCGTCTCGCTGAGCTTCAAAACAGAGATCGGCGAAATGGCGGTGCGCGTCGGGGCTACCCGGATTGTTGGCGATCAATTCGCGAGCCGTCTCAAGGGCGGCGTCTGGCTGGCCCATCCGCATCTGGAGACCCGCGATTCGCTTTAAGTAGTTGGATCGAAACCGCGTTTCCAGATTCGACAACTTCCGATAGACCTGGATCGCATCGGCGAACTGGGCGTTTTTTCGAAGTAGCTCTGCCATCACCGAAAGCCCGACCGTGTTGTCTGGCGCGAGTCTTTGCGACTCCGTGATGGCCTCGATCGCCCGTGGGGTTTCGGCGGCCGCGTCCAGCATCATGGCCAGTCGACGATAGTCGTCCGCTGTCGGTTTCGTGGTCTCTGCCAACGATCGCTCCAACGCTTCAATCCGTTCGGTGAGCTTTCCGCTGCCGGTGTAGACGCCAATCCTTGCCCGCAACACTTGCTCTCGTTCTTCAGGCGATTCCGCGGCAGTTTGGGCCGCATCCAGCTGAGCCAGGGAATCATCGAATCGATCGGAGCCAGCTAGCAGCGACGCAAACCGAAGTCGTTGATTGAACGTCGGATCCAGCGACATGGCCTGCTCAAACGCGGCCAATGACTTGTCGGAATACTTGAAAGTGTTCAGCACCTCGGCCAATCGAATCAGCGAGTCGCGGTTCTTTCGATCTCCTTCGGCGATAGCCGTCCAGACTTCTAATGCCTCCGGCTTGCGATCAAGTCTGTGCAGGTATTCGCCGAGGTACTCGCGATACTGAGCCGCTTCCGGGCGAAGTGCGATGGCTTGGCGGTACAGCCGGATCGCCTCGTCGACGCGGTCGATTCGTCGCATCAAGTCGGCGACCTGGGAAAGCGTGACGGGGTCGTCCGGTTTTCGCATTGACAGCCGAGTCCAGATTTCAAAGGCTTGCGTCTGGCGCTGTTCCTTCTTGATCGACTTGTCATCCAGAACCAAGTTGCCCCAACGGACGATGTAGTCTGCGTTGTCGGGATCTTTCTCGCTGAGCGCGGCCAATTGTTCGGCGGCCTGTTTGGGCTTTCCGGCCGACTGATAGGTGTCAGCGAGTGTTAAACGGGCGTCCTGGTTGTTGGGTGCGAGGGAGACGGTTTTGGAAAGCGAATGGATTGATTCATCCAGGCGCCCGGCCTTGGCCAGTAAACGGCCCAGCC
>JBCCUO010000841.1:0-2178 GCA_039196805.1 Planctomycetota bacterium
GACGTCTGACTCTCAGTCGATGCGATCCTTTTGGATCCCATCTACCGCGTTGGTGCCCAATGTTCGCGGGCTGTGGGCCGTCTACGTGGCGGAACCGACCGGATCAGACAGCACGCCCCCGATTCATGACACCGTCGCTCGCGTCGCTGCTTCGAACCAGGCGGGGGTGCCTGGAATCGTAGCCCTCAGAGATGTCCAAGTGATTCGGACGGCGGGGACCATGACGTACGTGACCGGGCTGTTGCAGGCTAGCGATCAGATCATCGTTGCGGGCACACACCGCATCGGCCCCGGAGTCCATGTATTGGCCCGCAGCGAAGCGACCGTCAGCGCTGTGGACATCCGTCCGGAGTCCGCAAAATGAAAGACGCAGCAAGTTCAGACCCACCACCGGACGGTCCACTCGGCAAGGTGGCATTGGCGTTCTTTCGGGACACCCGACTGTTGGTCTTGGTGTTGGCTTTGATCACCGTCTCCGGACTGAGCAGCCTGGCATTGCTTCCACGAATGGAGGATCCGGTCTTGCGGTCCCGCGTCGCCTTGGTGGTGACGCGACTGCCCGGTGCCGATGCGAAACGCGTCGAGACCCTGGTGACCGAAAAGATAGAACAAGAGATCCGTGAGATCGATGAGATCAAGGAGGTTCGATCGGTCAGTCGCGTTGGGATCAGCACGGTGTCGATTGAACTACGCGATTCGATTCTGGATACCGACACGGTCTGGTCGAAGGTTCGCAGCCGCGTCGAAGATGCGATCCCGCAGCTACCGTCGCAGGCAACGCGTCCCGTTTTTGACGAACTCAATGTGCGTGCCTACGCCTTGATTGCGGGCGTGGCCTGGGATCGCCCCGAACCGGCTGATCTGAGATTGTTGCGGCGTTTGGCCACAGACCTGCAAGACAAGATACAGAACTTGGCCGGCACCGAAGTCGTGGATCGCTTTGGTGATCCGGGTGAGGAGGTGGAAGTCCGCGTCGACCCGGTCAAGGCCGCGTCATTGGGTTTGACGCCCGTGGACATCGCTCGTCGGCTTGCCGCGTACGATGCGAAAGGAACCGCGGGCCAGCTACGCGATCAGCCGACGCAGCTGCCGATCGAACTTCGCAATCAGCTTGACGCGGTCGCTGAGGTGAGCGACATCCCGATCGCTGCCGATCAGGGCCGCGACGTCCGACTTCGGGAGGTGAGTGACGTCACCTGCGGAGTGCCCAATCCGGTTCCGAGAGCCGCCTTGATGGACGGACGTGACGCCGTTGTGCTGGGCGTGATGGTTCGCAACGCTTGGCGAATCGATCAATGGACCACCGACGCCCAATCGCTACTGGACGACTTTTCCAAAACGCTTCCGACCGGCGTCGTGCTCGACCGCATCATGGTCCAGAACGACTACGTTGAGAAACGCTTGAGTGAACTGACGGGCAACCTGCTTCTGGGCGCCTTTGCCGTCGCTCTGGTGATCTTTGTGATGATGGGGTGGCGTTCGGCCATCATCGTCACCATGACGCTGCCGCTGGCCAGCTTGATGGTCTTGATGGCGCTTCGCATGGTTGGCATCCCGATCCACCAGATGTCGGTGACCGGGTTGATCATCGCGTTCGGCCTTTTGATCGACAACGCAATTGTCGTGGTCGACGAAGTCAAAGCAAGGCTGCGTCAAGGCGATGCAGCGGGGACGGCGATGGCCCGCAGTGTGACGCACTTGGCGGTACCATTGCTCGGTTCAACGCTCACGACCGCCTTTGCTTTTGCTCCAATTGCGCTGATGCCCGGACCGGGCGGAGAATTCGTCGGTGCAATTGGCGTGAGCGTAATTTTTGCGATCATCAGCTCGCTGTTCTTGGCATTGACCGTCATTCCGACGGTAGCGGCTCGATTCTTGGCAAGCTCAAACCTTGTCCACTCCGATGGCGCTCGGGGCGCGGCGAAGTTGGTCGTCGACGGACTGCATACTCCTTGGCTTGGAAAACCTTACGAGCGATTTGTGCGTCTCTGTTTGCACCGTCCTTGGATCGGCATCGCCACGGGCGTCATCGTGCCGATCGTGGGTTTCTTTGCGGCGACGACGCTTCGCGAGCAGTTCTTCCCACCTTGCGACCGCAACCAATTCCACGTGACGGTTGAATTGCCGGCGACTCGATCGATTGCGCGTACGCAATCGACTGCACTGGAGATCGATCGA
>JBCCUO010000842.1:0-2177 GCA_039196805.1 Planctomycetota bacterium
CGCTTGGCGGCAAATTGCCCTGCTGGATCATGCGGTCGGCGACTTCATGGAGTCGACCATTTTGTAGGGCCTCCTTGCCGCCGTGGATGAACGCGACAGGATACCGATTGCCCAAGTTTGAGTGTCCAGGTGGCAGGTAGGTCGTCACGCTGATCTCTTCGCCATTCATCGCCTGACTGGTCAGGCGATCGGTCTGAAGCCGTCCTGCCAGCTCGGTGGCACCGGGACGGTCCGCACTGGCAGGACTGAGGACACTGCGATGCTGTGGCATGTCGAACCACGACATGGTCAGTAACTCGCCTCCGACCAAGATGTTCATCTCGATGTCTTCGACCAGGAAGCTACTGCGCGTCGTCCGCGAGTTGGCTGGATCGGGAATGGTTTGATAGTCTGCGATGAAGACGTAACTGGCGCGCGTATCGGGCGAAGTCCTGGCGGCGAAATAGAACAGGTCAGTGCCGGGCACGCGGAGCATCGCCCGTTCCTGACGGACCCCAAACAGGTCACCCGCGACCGCAACATCGTTGTACTTTCCCTGCAACAGGAAGTGGACCGTGTCCCCTTCGATGTGAGGCGTCGACTTCAGGCTGGCCATGAAGCGATCGACTTCGGCCTGTTTGTTGGCGGACGATCTGACGCTATCCAAAAACGATTGGAATTTCGGACCAACCGCGACACTGGCGATCAATTCGGTTTCGTTGACCTTGCCAGCGACAACGTCCACACGTGCGATCTCCTTGATGCTGCGGACAAAGATCGAGTTTCCGTCGACCGCGGGAATCGACCACGTCGTGTTTTCGAAGACGTCGACTTGAGCCAGCTCTTCGTAGCCGCTGGTGGTGGCGGGGGAGAGATGAACGGTTCCTTTCTTGGTGACAACGACCAAGTGACCATCCACAATCGACAAGAAGCCGTCCCCCGGCTTACGAGATCGCCAAAGCAACTTGCCATCCGAGTCCGCGCACGACAAGATTCGTGAACTGAACGCGTACAGATGATCGTCGTAGGCGACCGGCACGTTGTAGGAGTTGCGAATCGATCGCTCTTCCCAAACGGTTTCGACGGACGCGACATCTGACTCGGCGGGCTTAACGATGCTGACCATTTGGCTACGCGTATCATCGTGGGCGAGGAAGAGTTGCTGCTTGCCCATCGGCACTGGAATCAGCGACCAGGCACCGCGACCACCTTGGCCTTCGTGCGCGAACTCGAACAGCACGTCCCCCGAGTCGGCATTGACGCCGAGTAGCTTACTGTTGCCGGCAGCGATTAAGGCGTTGGTGTTTCCGAGTTGCATCGGCACGGCGTTCTGGTAACCGCTCGAGTCGTCACCGGCTTCCCAAACGATCTTTCCCGACAGGGGGTCGAACGCGCATAGGGCGCCCTTTGGGGTACCGACCTCCAGCACGACATGGTCACCGTGGATGGTTGGTGACGCGCCGAAGCCGTAGAAGATCGGGGCCGCACCAAGTTGCTCCGCCAAGTTGACTTTCCAAGCCAGGTCACCAGACTCCAGGTTGATCGCCAGGAAGTCACCCGCCGGCGTCACCATGAAGGTCTTGCCGAATCCGATCGCCGGTGTTGCGATGGGACCGTCAAAGGATCCGTTTTCGCCCACGTTCTTCGCTCCGGTCTTGTACCTCCAAAACGTTTTGCCGTCGGTCTTGGATAGGCAGATCACGTAGCCAAATTGGTCGTCACAGTAGGCGGTGACCAGTCGATCCCCCGCTGTGACGACGCTTGAGTACCCGCTACCCAGTGGACGTTTCCAAGCGACTTGAAGCTGCACGTCGTCCGTTTGCGACAGGATGCTGGACGTCGTGGCGATGCCATCGACGTTTTCCCCGCGAAACTGAGGCCAATCGGCCTTCGCGATGGGGGTTAGCACAGCGATGGTGAAAAGACAGAGAAGAACGCAACGCATGAATGGCCTGCCGAGCGAGAGGAGCGGGTTCATCAGATTTGATGAGAGATACCAGCACGGTGGGCGAGGCTTACAGGGGGCGGTGAGATTTTCTTGTAAGTCTTGCGATAGGAGTCTGAGAGAAGGGTGAGTTGGGAGGCGGATCGAGCGAATAGGTGACGGTTTTCTCTGGCCAAACGCTAACTGCCAAGCGCAAACCGCTTCTTTCCTCCCGCTGACCGCCTGACCGCCTGACCGCCTGACCGCCTGACCG
>JBCCUO010000843.1:0-2176 GCA_039196805.1 Planctomycetota bacterium
GAATGTACACGAGATGGACTTCTTCGGTCAATTGACCACGGCGCATCAGGATGCCTTTGGCACGTTCGATCAACTTGCGTTCCTGCATCGCCTGCTGCAACGATTCGGCTTGCTCGCGAAGGGCTTGGAACTCACGCCAACGACGCATGGCAATGCTAATCGATGTTGCCAGACTGCCGTCGCGAAGCGGTTTGACCAGGTAGGCCAGGACATGATCTCCCTCGGCACGCTCGATGAATTCAGGGTCGTGGTACGCCGAAACTACGATCACGGGCGTCGGCCGCTCGTTACCAATCGCCATCGCCGCCGCCAAACCATCCACGCCCGGCATCTTGATGTCGGTGATCACCAAATCGGGTTGCGTTTCGCGGCATCCGTCGATCAGAGCTTGACCGTCAGACACCGCTGTCACGACCTGGTGACCCAATTCCATCACGGACTCTTGCAGGTCTTGCAGCGCGATCGGTTCATCTTCGGCGATCGCGATGCGAAGCGATTCAGTCATTCGATCGTCCCCCGGTTCACTCCATTGGAAGCGTCAAGATGAATTCTGCACCAGACGGCTCGTTGTCTCCGACGTCAATCGTACCCCCATGTGCTTCGACAATTCTCTTCGCAATTGCCATACCAAGTCCCGTGCCCTCGGTTTTGGTGGTGTAGAACGGTTCGAACACTCTGTCCCGTCCCTCGCTGGTCAGCCCGGGGCCATTGTCGTGGATGGCGATGCGAAGGGACGAACGCTGATCGTAGGTTGCTGTTGAAAAGGTCACATCCACGCGCACGGGATCAGGTGTCGCGACGATCGCGTTGTCAAAAACGTTTCGCAACGCCCGCGACATCGTCGACGGACAGACTTTGACACTCCGAAGGGCGCCGTCGACGTGCTGTTGGATTGCAGCGTCCCGCTGGGGGTGGACAGCGATCACGTCCTGCCATGCTTTGTTGACAATCGAAGCCAATTCGCAGCGTTTTCGGTTCAAGACCAACGGAGCAGCGTAGTGCCTGACTTCTTCGAACAATCGCTGCACATCCAGCTGGGCCTCTCGAGCTTCAGCGATCAGGGGCGCCAGGCCGGGCTGTTGGCGTGTTCGCCGCTCGATCATGCGGAGCGCCGCCTGCGTCCGATTGAGCGCATTTCGACTCTCGTGGACCAGTCCCGCCATCGCCTCCCCAATGGCCGCCAGCCGCGCCGACTGCAATTCTCTCTGTGATGCTCGTGTTCGCTCCGTGATGTCCCGCTGAATCATCACGAAATGCGTGCGGGCTTGGTTCCTGTCCAAGATGGGCGTCACGAACAGGTCGACATTCCAGGGCGTTCCATCTCGGCGATAAAACACCAGATCGGCCTGAAACGACTGGTTCGCCGTCGTCGCTCGCCGTATCTCCCGCAAGATCGACAGATCGGTCTGTTTGCCGTGAAGTAGCTGGGGTGACTGGCCGACCAACTCGGTGGCGTCATGGCCCGTTAACTGGCAAATGGCTTCATTGACAAACAGGATGGAACTGTCAAACGGATCATTGCTCGCGTCCGTAATTACCACCCCTTCGCCCAAGCTGGCAATCGCCTCAGCGTACAGGCGCAAGTCACTGGTCTGGTCGGCCACGCGCTGTTCCAGGGTGACTTTCAAACCCTGGACCGCGCGTTCGGCGCGTTCAGCGCGTTTCAAATCGGTGATGTCGTTGAGGGCGACCAATACATCGGCCGCAGTTTGGCAGGTCATGCGCATCGAAAGGTCCAGCCGCGCGTCGAAAGTGGCCTTCCCCCGTCTCATCGTCACCTCGCAGCTGACTCTCTGACCAACCTCTTTCAGTTTTCTTTGCGCCCGGTACAGGGTGTCGTGGGAGTCGGGGCAGAGTAAGTGGCTTAGCTTGCGACCGACCACCTTTGATCGCTCGGTTGCCAGCAGGTCGGCAACGGCACGGTTGGCCGAGCGAATCTGACCCTGTTCGTCCAGGACCAGGAGGCCAACGGGCGCAGACTCAAAGAAATCGCGTGTCCTAGCCAGTTCGCTTCGGCAAACCTGCAGTTCGTGAGCCAACGACTGGACCTGGTCCGTCGTGAGGTCTTCGATTCTGTTACCGGCTTGCATGAGTGTCGATTGGCTGGACGGAGTGTGGCGTCGCGTGGGAGATCGACGGTCAGCTGAGCACGTCGGAAAGCATTCTGAGATGCCGC
>JBCCUO010000844.1:0-2176 GCA_039196805.1 Planctomycetota bacterium
ACGCGCTCTCATCGCCAGGTGGATAAAGGACACCGCCGCCGGTGGAACGAACCAGTTCTCCAAACGCGCCGTGGTCCGGCATCACGACGGGAACACCTGACGAGTTCGCTTCCAGAACGAATAAGCCCTTGGGGTCCTCGTAGTCTGTCGGCACGCACAACAAGTCCAGCGATTTCAGATAATCGGCCTTGCCGGCCAAATCGGGGCTGCCATGGTGGTGAAAGCGATCACTCAGCCCGGCCTGGTCCAGCTTCCCGAGTTGATCGTGAAAATAGTCCTGGTTCGAATCGCCTAGCCAACCGGCCACGTGTAACGTGGTTTCGCGGTGGCGGCTTTGGCTCGCCAATTGGATGAACGCGTCTACCAGATGATGAAACCCTTTCTCGGGGGCGATTCTTGCCAGGTAGCCGATCCGCAGCGGTGTGGTCGACACCGATTCCTTGTCCGCACCACTCGTTGCACCGGCCTTTGACTCAGCCGTAAACGGCGTCGTATCAATCGACAGCGGATGGATCACTAGACGGCTTGCAGGCGCCTTCAACGTCGCGGCCATCTTGTCCGCGTAGAACTGGCTATTGACGACAAACAGGTCGACTGACTCGGCGATCTGCCGACACAGATGGATCGCCTGATCGCGATAGGGCTGCGGAAGATGATCCAGAAAGATATCGTCGCCCTGCAGAAGCACGATGATTCGAGTGCCGGGGAGCTTGCGTTTCAGCTCCGGGATCGATCCTCCGATCAACAGATTGCTCAGCACCACTGCGTCGGGTTGAAGATCTTGGCTCAGCCATTTAACCAGGCGTGCCACCTCGTCACGCTGCCTGCCATCCATCCCGCTGAGCATCGAGACCGTCAGTTGCCCCAGCTTGGTAGCGCTGGTCGATTGCGTCTTTCGGGTTGCCCAGCGGATCAGTTGGGGCGAGTCGAGCCATCGCAGCATGCTGGAAGGCAACCATCGCAGCCAAGGCATCAGCTGTAGCAGGTAGATCCGGATTCCGCCAAAGAACACCTGATCACTGGCCACGCTGGGCTCGTCGGTCCGTATCGGCGTGTAGACGGGCTGTAGCAAAAGGTCGACGCCACGAGCTCGAATCGCCTTCGCAAGCGAGTTGTCGTGCATGCAGCTTCCGCAGTACATGCCTGCGGCCCCCGCCGTCAGAAAGACCGCTCGCGTGTTCGGTGGGCCGGACGTCGAATTGGCTTGTTGTTGTGGCATTCTCGGACCGTTTCTATACTCCTCAGCGCCGTTCGCGTCGCGTGAGTTCTGGGCGTCCGAATCGCTATGCCGCGCGCGGATTTGCCTTGAACTGTACCGAACGATCGAGCCTTTATGCCTGAGAGCCCCACACTGACCGACGTGTCCGCCGCTCAGGCACCGTTTTACTGGGGCATCGACGTGGGCGGCACCGGGATCAAAATCGGTCTCGTCGACGATCTTGGCCACACCGTGGGACACGACCGTCTACCGACGCGGGAAGCGGAAGGGCCCGAAGCAGCCGTCAAACGGGTCGCCGAGTCGACGGCCGCGATCGCGACACGTTTGGGAATCGAAGATCGAATCGTCCGCATTGGACTTGGTGCGCCAGGGCCGATGGACTTGAAAACGGGCATCCTGGTGGGTCCACCACAGCTACCATCTTGGTGGGGGTTTAATCTCCGCGACCAGCTGGGGCAGGCGATGGGTCTCCCAATTGAGTTTCTCAACGACGCCAATGCAGCGGCCTACGGCGAGTTTTGGCTGGGAAGTGGTGACGCCGACGAGTCCATGATCCTGCTGACCCTGGGGACCGGGGTGGGTGGCGGCATCATCGTTGAGGACGAGCTGGTTAACGGCGTCAACAGTTTTGGAAGTGAATGCGGCCATATCTTGGTCGATTCCTCCTCGACGGCACAGCTCTGCGCCTGGGGAGGGGGCCGAGGTCAACTGGAGGCCTACGCGTCGGCGACCGGAGTGGTCCAGCGGACGCGTCAGCGGTTAACCGAGGGAGCCGAAAGCAGTCTGAGCGGTCATCTTGGCGGCGCCGATTCTGAATTGACGGCCAAACGCGTCTATGAAGCGGCCAAGCACGGAGACGGGCTTGCATTGGAAATCGTCGACGAAACAGCCTTTTGGCTGGGAATCGGGGTCACCACCTTAGTCCACACTCTGGATCCCGGTTCGATCGTGCTGGGG
>JBCCUO010000845.1:0-2175 GCA_039196805.1 Planctomycetota bacterium
CGCCGGTTTTGCCGTGCGTGTAGAACCCGACAGGCTGGCGCCAAGCGGCTGATGATTGCCGCGAGGATCGATCAGCCGCAGTGCGCCGGAGCCCGGATTCTGCAAGTGAGAGTAGAACCCGACAGGCTGGCGCCAAGCGGCTGATGATTGACGCGAGGATCGATCAGCCGCAGTGCGCGAGTACGCGGGTTTTGCGAGTGCGCGTACAACCCGACATGGCGCCAAGCGGCTGATGGTTGCGGCGCCGATTGATCATTCACGCTGCGCCAGCACGCGAGTTTTGCAACAGCTCGTATTTTCTGATGGGTGGGCTATTCTAGAGGCTCCCCACCCCAGGGCCTTCTGCCCCATCACGCACTCTTTCTTTAGCGATCGCTCATGCGTCTTCCTCTCGCAACTCTCTGCCTGCTGTTTCTACAAGTCGCGTCGGGGCAAGCGGTTTCTCGGTCTCTCGCCGCTGACTTCTCGCTATCGCAGGGTACGCGAGTCGCATTGGTCGGGAACTCGACGGCCGAACGACTGAGTCGCTACGGTCACCTCGAGACGCGGATCCACCTTCGGCAATCCGCTGCACCGGTGTCGATTCGCAACTTCGGTTGGCCGGCGGATGAAGTCGGCGTGCAGCGACGACCGGGGAACTACACCAAGATCGATGATCCGCTTGAAGTGTTCGGTCCTCAAGCGTTCTTTTGTTTTTTTGGTTGCAATGAGTCGTTTCAAGGAACCGAACTCGAAACGGTCGATCAGTTCAAGCAGCAGTATCGCGACTACTTAGACCGGATGGCGAAGTCCTTCTCCACGTCTGACCGAGCAGTGACGTTCTTGCTTTTTACGCCGATCGCGTTTGAGTCGACGGGACACCCGCTGCAACCCGCCGGCGTTCGCGAGAACGAACGGTTGGATGTTTACCGAAAGGCAGTCCTGGAACTGGCAGCTGAACGTCAGCTGCCAGCCGTCGACTTGTTCGAGCCGACGCGTGCCTTGTTTGCCCGAGACCCAGGCGCCCAGTTCACGACCAATGGTCTCCACTTGAATGAAGCCGGGGACCGCGCGTTGGCGGAGATCATCGAAGCTCAGCTCTACGGTGAAGCACTACCCGATCCATCTGATCGATACGAGTCTCTACGTGACGTCGTGAATGATAAAGCCTGGTTGCATCGCCAGGACTACCGGATGCTGAACGGCTGGTATGTCTACGGGGGGCGCCGCACTTGGGACACGGAGACGTTTCCCACGGAGTATCGCAAGATTCGCAACATGGTCGCCGCTCGCGAGCAACGGATCTGGGACCTTGCTTCAGGCAACCAGATCACCGGGCCGATTGACGACGCGAACACTGGCGATGTCGTGATTCCGGCGACGATGTTTGGTTCGCGAGACGACAACTTTCGCAAGATGCGTGAGCCCAAGACGCTGGACTATCCGACGCCGGAAGAATCGATCGCCAAGATGAAGGTACCGGACGGGTTTGAAGTACAGCTATTTGCATCGGAGCGCGAGTTCCCAGAACTGGCCAATCCCAATCAACTGGCCTTCGATGATCAGGGACGGCTTTGGGTCAGCTGCATGGTGAACTACCCACAGTGGTTACCAGGATCAGCGCGCCCGAGCGACCGGTTGCTGATCTTTGAAGACACGGACGGCGACGGCAAAGCGGACCAGTGCAAGACGTTCTATGACAAGCTGATCTGCCCGACCGGTTTCGAGTTCTACAAGGATGGGGTCGTCGTCGTTGATGAGCCGTCAATCCTATTTCTTCGCGATACCGACGGCGACGATGTGGCCGATGAAGTGACCGAGTTGCTGGACGGCATCGGCACCGAGGACACGCACCACGCGATGGGAGCTTGGGAGTACTCACACGGCGGTCGACTTCACATGCTGGAAGGGATTGCCATGAGCACGACGCTGGAGACGCCTTGGGGACCGATTCGAAAACAGGGTAAATCCGGCAGCTACGTTTGGGATTTGGAATCGCAGCGACTGGGCCATTTCTTGACCCCGGGACAGTACAACCCGTGGTGTTTGATCTTTGACGTGCACGGCAACGGGATCGTCGGTGACGGCACAAACGCCCAGCATCACTGGGCCAACGCGCTGTCTGGCGGCGAAGTCCGATCGCGAAAGAGCTTGGAACCCGTTTTCAACAACCACGGCATTCGTCCAGCGGTGGGC
>JBCCUO010000846.1:0-2168 GCA_039196805.1 Planctomycetota bacterium
CACGCTGACGCAGCATTCACCTAGCAAGTGATTGAAAGCGCGAACGTTCAGTTCTGGTGTTAGGGGCGAATCGGCTAGAACTAGGTCCAGGCGGTGCATCGCCAGGTCGGTCAACAAGTCTTTCAGCTTGCCCTCGTAGCAGATCAGTTTGACCTGTTCGGGCAGGTTGAGCGCTGGCTTAAGCAGCCGGTAAATGGCCAGTTTGGGGACGACGTCGGGAACTCCCACCAGCAACCGAATCGTGTTCTCACTCGGAAGCCCACGCAGACTGTCGGTCAACTCTTGGCCCAAGTTGAAGATCTCGTCCGCATACCGAAACGCCATTTGACCGGTATCGGTCAGGATCATGGAGCGGCCTTTCCGCTCGAAAAGCTTGACACCCATCGACTTCTCTAGCTTGCGAATTTGGGTGCTGAGCGTCGGTTGCGAGAGATGCAGCTTGTCGGCCGCAGGAGTGATGCCGCCCTCTTTAGCGACCGTCCAGAAGTACAGCAGGTGGTGATAGTTGAGCCAGTCAGCCATGGAACCGAAATAGCTTTTATCAATGAGTGAACGGGATTGTTTCTATTGGTCTAACAGTACGGTCCGGCCGTAGAGTTAGACAGTGCCAAAAACAAAATCGGATTCAATCCCCTTGAGGTGCCTTGGATGCTTGTGTCGATCATTGACCGCGATGACTTGGTGACCCGCGAATCGCAGGAAGTGGCTGAGCGGCGACTGCTCTTCGCACTCTCTCGTTTTGATGCTCGTATTCAGAACGTGGAATTGATTGTGTCTGACTTGAACGGGCCGCGTGGAGGCGTGGACAAGTCTTGCCGCGTTCAGCTGAAGACTCAGTGGGGATCGGAAATCGTGATGACCGATTCGGACAGCGATTTGATCTCTTGCATTTCTCGCTTGGCGGACCGAGTTGGTCGCGCCGTGGCTCGTGCGATCGAGCGAAAGCAGACGTTCCCGCGAACGCGGGCCTCCGAAATCGGATCTGCCACGATCTGACCGCCCATGACGCCACCTTTCAGCGGAGCCTGAACCATGATGCTTGCCACCGAAACACCCGCCCCACCAAAACCGTTTGTCCCGAGACCCGTCAGAGCACGGCCCCAAGCATCCGAGGTGGCGGTTTCCGGCATTCGATGCGTCGACGAGCTTGGTGCAACGTCCGAGCGGGAATTCGACGGATTCTTCGAGCCAACCTTTGAATCGGAGACTGCCGCCAGGAAGATCATGGCAGCAATGCCCGCCAGCAGAAACTCACGCAAGCAGTCACCGCCCAAGGGACTGCCCAGCTACTGGGCCAGTCTGTGGTCGATTCCGCTGCTGAATGCCGACCAAGAAACTCATTGCTTTCGTCAGCTCAACTACTTGAAATATCGATTGTCGGCACCGGATCTGAAACGCACCGAGCGACGACGGTTGGAGCGAAAGCAACAGCGGGTTCGCCATCAGTTGGCTGAGTCCAACTTGCGTTTGGTCATCTCGTTGGCCAAGCGATACGCGGCTCCTGGATCGGATGAATGGGACGATCTTGTGGGCAACGGCAACACCGCTTTGGTCAAGGCGGTTGACCTGTTCGACTATCGACGTGGATTCCGCTTCAGCACGTATGCGTACCAGGCGATCCAACGCTCGATGTTCAGCGTGCTGCGCCGAGAACAACGGCTACGAGTCGTTTTCAAAACCGATGCGGATGATGTGACGGAAACGATTAGCCAGGATGCCGCTGCATCCGACTGGGCGGAACGAGTGGCCCAGGAGGCACGGCATCGGGTGCGTCAATGGATCGACGCGTTGGACGAACGGGATCAGCACATCGTCAAGTCACGGTTCGGAATCGACCGAGATACCAACGGATCATCGTTCCGCGTGATTGCCAAAGAAGTGGGACTGAGCACGACACGCACGGTGCAGCTATTTAACCGTAGCATGGAGCGGTTGCGTCGCGAAGCAATCGATGAGACGATCGCGATCGCCTGACCAAGGTGGTCATTTCTGAGCCGGCAACCGACGGTCGTCCATGTCTGAATCCCTGATCCATGACCTGCTGATCATCTTGTCGGCAGGGCTGGTGGCGGGCGTGATTTGTCGGCGGCTGCACGCCTCAGTACTGATCGGGTACCTGGTGGTGGGTGCCCTGCTGGGGCGGGGCGGACTGGGCTGGGTGCAAGACG
>JBCCUO010000847.1:0-2155 GCA_039196805.1 Planctomycetota bacterium
CCCTGATGATGATTGAGCCTGTTTCTTGCTCGGCAGGTCTAAACATTTGTGCCCTAAGAACAAGCGGCTGGGACACCCTCCAGGTTGCAAATTGAGCACCCCTCTGCGTCGCGATGGCAGGTTCACACCCCCCGACGTGCGATCATCCGCAAATCTTCATAGGAACCGTTTTCAAGTCGATTCGTGCGGCTAGACTCTCGATATCCCCTCTTGGGGGCGATACACAGCGGTCCATCTGAATGCTTTTGGGGCAGCATTGGGATCAGAGTTTCGCTTGCAATCGGTTGACGACTCGATAGTGTGGAGTATCCACCCGTTCTGGTGGTGGGAGATCGACATTCGGACTGCAGCCAGGGTGCGGCTCTGATACCCCGGGTGGCAGGGAAAACCAGTCTCCCTTGCGAGCATGAAGCGCTGCCCCTCATGGTTCCGTCATTGCTAGCAACAGTGTGTAATATCGTCGCCGCTGGGGGGAGATGAAGGGCAGGTTGCCCGTTCATTGGCATTGAGTGACGCGGGAGCGCGTTCACCACTCATCTGGAGTAGGTAGGAATAACACATGAGTAAACGAGTCTTGGTGGTCGACGACCACGAAATCATCCGCATGGGCCTTCGGCTGGCCTTGGAAAAGACCGACATCGAAATCGTGGGCGAAGCCAGTTCGGCAGCTGAGGCGATTGAGATGGTCGCTTCCTTGAATCCCGACGCGCTGCTGATGGACATCCGCATGGAGGGCGGCGACGGCCTGAATGCTTTGGGGCGACTGAAGTTGGACCACGCGGACCTGCCGATCCTGTTGATTTCGGCCTATGACAATCCGACCTACATCGCACGTGCGGTTGCCTTGGGTGCTGCTGGCTACGTACTGAAGACGGCTCCGACTGAGCGTTTGATCGAAGCGTTGCAGACCGCGTTGTCGGGCGAATCGGCTTGGACCCGCGACGAACTTCGTCGTGTGACTGGCGCTCTTGCAACTCCCAGGTTGAGCCAGGATATCGAGGTGCCGCTGACGCAACGAGAAAGCGAAGTGCTGCGTCAAATGGCCCTCGGCCTGACGAACAAGGAAATCGCTAAGATGTTGGGCATCAGTTACGAAACGGTGAAGGAGCATGTGCAACACATCCTTCGCAAGATCGGCGTCAGCGATCGTACCCAAGCTGCTGTCTGGGCTGTCCGCAAAAAGTTGGTCTAAGCCCCGAGGGCGAATGACTAATAGGACACTCCATGCCAACGACGGATTTCAAGTCTTTTGACCTGAGTCTTCAACAGGAAACGTTTCAGTATCGAACGCCCATGAAGTTTGGCGGTCGCGTTGTCGAAGACGTGACCGTTCTGACGGTGGATTGCGACGCGGAAAGCGGCCGCGGTCGGGGCAAGGGTGTCGGTTCGATGACGATGGGCGTTGCCTGGGCGTGGCCCGATCCCGAGATACCTGGTGACAGGAAACTCACGGTCGTCATCGATCTCTGCAAGCGGATGTTGGACGCCTTTCTTTCGGGCGATCCCCTGGGGCATCCGCTGGACGTTTGCCACCGAATCGGAGCGGTACGCAGTCAGCTGGCCGACGAGGTTGCCCGTCAGCATCAGTTGGATGGGAAGATCCCCGAGTTGGCTCAGTTGCTGGCCGTTTCCCCGATCGAAGCCGCACTTTTTGATGCCCACGGGAAGGCGGCGGGCGCGAGCAGCTACCAGCTGCTTGATCGCGAGCATCTGCCGATGGACTTGTCGCACTACTTGGGCACAGGTTTTGAAGGCGTATTTCTGGGGGATCTGATCGCATCGTCCCCGACACCATCGATGCCGCTTTACCACTTGGTTGGCGCGTTGGATCCGCTGACCGATGACGACGTCCAGCAGCCGGTCGGAGATGGTCTGCCCGAGACGTTGGGGCAGTGGATACAGCGCGATGGATTAACGCACTTGAAGATCAAGCTGGCCGGGGACGACCTCGCCTGGGACGTTCGCCGCGTCCAACGCGTCAACGAAGTTGCCGACGCCGCACGGGATGGTGATCCATCGCATGCCTGGTCCTTTTCACTCGACTTCAACGAACGCTGCGAAGATGAAGCTTACGTGCTGGAGTTGCTGGACCAACTAGAATCGGAAACGCCCGCTGCGCTGGATCGAGTTGGCTACATCGAACAACCGACGCACC
>JBCCUO010000848.1:0-2144 GCA_039196805.1 Planctomycetota bacterium
CCAATCGCCGGCCACGGTCGTTCCAGGCGCCTGCGATACCACTTGGCGATGCCGCGTCGTCGATCCGCCGTGACGGCCAGCCGATGCATCAGGTCATGCATCCAGTCAGGACGCTGTGGATCGACCTTGGTCAAGACCATCGCGCCAGGAAGCAGCAAGATCAACAGCCCAATGGTGGTCAGGACACCAAAGGATGCCACGGCGCCGAAGACACGAATCGGTTCCAAACGGACCAGCATCAACGATCCCAACCCCACCACCGTCGTGCCGGTCGCCAGCAAACTGGGCGTCACCCCGACTCGCATCGCGCGACGCGCGGACCGGGCCGACGACAGGTCCGCGAACTCATGCGCCGCGTCCATGTAATAGTTGCTGAGGTGGATGCCGGCCGAAACGGTCAAGACAAAGACCAGCGGCGGCAGCACGATCAACACCGCGTTCATCGGCGTGCCCGAGTAGTACACCGCGGCCAACACCAAACCCTCGCCGACCAGAGCAACGGTTGTCACCACTGCGGTCAGCGGAATCGAACGCAAACAGAGGAAGCAGAGTATCCCCGCCAAGATCCCCGACGGCGGCGAGAACGTTTGAATCGAGCGAACGCTCGCTGAGTCGACGGTCGCGCCATCCACCATGCCGCCCACCAGAACAATCTGATCAGTAGGTTGACCTACCTCTTCGGCGATCAGGGATTGCAGTTCCGGTAGCACCCAGCGACGCTCCGCGCGAGAAGACTCGCTGAGCGCGACCAACAGCGTCGTCCGCTGTCCATCGTCGCCGACCATGCTGCCCTGAAGCCGTTTGACGGCGGCGGAGCGTTTCAGATTCAGCGGAGACTGCTGCAGTCGTTGAAGCATCTCGCTGCCTGTTCGGACCCAGATGAACGGCGCTTCGGTACCGGCGGTCTGCTTCAATGTCTGGAAGTTGGCTCCGGTCTCGGCCTGATCGACCGAATCCACGTCGGGAGGCGCATCAACGTCGGGAGGATGGGACGTCAGCTGATTAAGCTTCGCCGCCACCCGGTCGAGTTCTTGGGACTCCAGATCGGCGCCTGGCCAAGTCAACATGACCAGCTCGGTGCCGCTGAACAAACGTGCAAATTCGTTGAACGCCTGTTTTTCCGGGGTGGAGTCGGGGACCCAATCGGCGGGATGGTTGACCAGTCCATTGATCGCGGCGTGCGAGTGAATAATGGCGGGGACCGCCAGAATCACCAGAAGAACGGTGCCCCATTTCAGCCGACGCAGATATCCGTCTCTCAGCGTGGAATCATCGACCATAAGAAAGGGGTCACCCAGGGGTTGCGCGCGGTCAACGCGTAGCATAGAGGTTGCCTTCCCCGCTGTCAGGTTCCGGGCCGTTCATCCCCGTCCCGTGGAGCATCTGTCTGGGACAGGCTCACGATTGCGAAGACTTTTCCGGTTCAGGCAAAGAATGCGACGGGACATTCGCGACCCGGCTTGAGCTCGACGGTTAACGGGCGGGTATCATGGCGGTAAACCGTGTGCGCCGGGAAAGATAGGCGCCTCCGACGGTGGTTTGCCGTCAATCAACCCCTTGGTTCAGTCGAATGGAACGGTCGATGATGAAAACGCAGTACGATTGTGTCGTCGTGGGGGGCGGCCCAGCAGGTGGTGCTGCCGCCGCCGTCGTGGCCGAAAGCGGGGCCTCCACGCTGCTGATCGAGCGTGAGGCGGTTCCGCGGTTTCACGTCGGCGAATCGCTGATGCCGGAGAGTTACTGGCCACTTGAACGTCTGGGGTTGATCGAGCGAGTCAAGGCGGCCGGCTGGCAAGCCAAAAAGAGCGTGCAATTCATCACGCACAACGGCAAAGAGTCTTCGCCATTCTTCTTCCGCAATCACGACGACCGAGAGTGCTCCACAACGTGGCAGGTCGAACGCAGCGAGTTCGACAAGATGCTGTTCGACCGTGCAGAAGAACTAGGAGCGGATTGCTTTGATCAGACTCGGTTGGTCGACGTCTTGTTCGACGATGCCGGAAAAGCGAACGGCGTGGTCGTTAAGGATTCGAGCGGGCAAACACACCGAGTCGATTGCAAGGTCGTGATCGATGGAACCGGTCAACAATCCTTCATCGCCAACAAACTTGGTTTGAAAGAGGTGAACGAAGATCTGAAAAAGG
>JBCCUO010000849.1:0-2142 GCA_039196805.1 Planctomycetota bacterium
CACAGGACGCCGACATTCGGGGCACTCAATAGCTCTACCCGCTTGGCTGTTGATGATCGAAAAGCGGACGCGAACAGAAACACAGCACTCACAGCGACACCAACGCCGATCCAGAGTGTCTCTCGTTGTTCACTCACACCGTGCACCAGCAAGCCGGTCCCCACTAACGCAATGACGACGCCGGTCAGGATCAATCCCGGATCGGCGCGACGCGAGATGACTTTGATGGACGGCCTGCTAAGCTCCGATTCAACGGGTAGTTGTCTCTCGCTGGGAGCATCCTTTTGGTCGGTGCTGGCATTTGCATGGGAGGCTCGATCGAGGTCGGTACTGACCTCGCTCACCTGTTGGTAACGATCGTCGGGGGATCGCTGTAGTGTCTTGAGAACGACATCATCCAGGACGGCGGCGTTCGCGTCGTTCTCGGACGGCAGCTTGAAGCGTCCCAGTGGCAGTTGACCCGTGAGCAGTTCATAGAAGACCACGCCCAACGAGTAGATATCCGCCCGGTGATCAACCGCCAACGGTTGTTCCAGTTGCTCCGGAGCCATGTAATGCAGCGTGCCCATCACCTGATTGGTTGCCGTCAGGGACGCGTCGTTGTCGTTGGTTCCCACCAGTTTGGCCAAACCAAAATCGGCCAGCTTCACGCGTCCTTTTCTGTCCAAGAGGATGTTCTCGGGCTTGATATCGCGATGAACGACCCCCTGGGCATGCGCGTACTGAAGGGCGTCGCAGATTTGCGACACGACTTCCAGCGTCTTGTCGGCATCAATGGCCTTAGCCCGGATCGCATCGCGAAGGTCGACGCCGTCAATGAACTCCATGACAAGATAGCAAAGGTCATCCTGTCGGCCGAAATCGTAGATGGTCACTATGCCGGGATGGGAAAGCTGCGCAAGCGCGCGGGCCTCACGGGCAAATCGTTTTTCGAACGCTGGATCGTTGCTGATTCGCGGTGACAGAACCTTCACCGCGACTTCGCGGCCCAGCATGCTTTGCCTTGCTCGGTAGACAGCCCCCATGCCGCCCTGGCCAATCATTTCGAGCACTTCCAGATTGACGAATCTCTCGTCCATCTCTTCCGCGGACGGCGCTTCCCAGCGGTCGCTAGCCGCCGAAGTTGGCGGTAGTTCATGGGGACCCGCCGACTCCAGGCCGCCTGCCAAGAGGCACTTGGGGCAGGCCTCTCCAATGGGCGAGGCGTCCGGAAGTCTGCTGCCACAGCGAGAACAGTGTTTGGCTTCAGTCATCTTGCGAATTCTCCTTCACATCTCAGTTCGCAGTCGATCCGGCAAACTTACGACGGTTCTGAAAAAGAATTCATCAGGTCGCGAATCTCGTCCTCAATTTGATCTTCGGACGCGACGGTGTCGGCGACCAGATCTCGCAGAACGGCTCGATAGCGGTGTCGAATTCGGTGAGCGGCCGAATCGACGGCGGCGGCCTTGATCCCCAAGGCTTTCGCGATTTCCGCATGTGGAGTCCGCTCCGCCGACGGGTTCCATTGGTGCTCCAGTTGATCGAAAAGCTTGGCCTGCCCAGAGTCAACGTACTCTTCCCGCAAGCGTGCAACGACGCGATACAGGAGCGTGAGTGCCCACTCGCGACGGAAAGCCAATTCCGGGTTCTCAGACGATTCCGTGTACCTCGATTGATCAATCGAACCGAAATCAAGACTCAGCTTGCGTAGATGGCCCCCTCGTTTTTGGGCGTACTCGCGTCGCCACTGGGACTTGGTGAAACGATCGAAGGCGGTCAGCAGGTAACCCCGAAACCGGCCCCGACTGGCATCCGCTTTGGAGAGCAAATCGTCGTCCAGCAGGTCGGCAAAAAAAGCTTGCGTGACGTCTTGTGCGTCCTCCGTAGCGAATCCTCGTCGAAGGGCGAATGCGTAGAGTGGCACCCAGTATTGCTGACAGAGTTCGCCAAGTGCTGCTCTGGAATCGGGCGAATCCTGGTCGGACGCGGCGGCGATCAACGACCATCGCGTCGTCGCAAACGATCGTCGGTTAGCGGGGTCCATCATCAAGAATCACTGCCAATCTGGACTGGCCGACGACCGAATCGAACGTCGGCGTCAGCGAGAGACACAAACCGCATGGCCCAAGCTTGAATGCCTCGCACGTCCCAGTGTATTCC
>JBCCUO010000850.1:0-2140 GCA_039196805.1 Planctomycetota bacterium
CAAGTCGACGAGATTTTGGAAGACAACAATCGCGGTTACTCGGCCGCAATCAGTGTCACGCCTGCTTACACGGCCACGGCCCTAGTCGCGATTGAGCAAACGGTGCAAGGAACGCCTGTGGTCATCACCGGCTCCGCCACGATCGCTGGGAGCGGTGCCCCGGCGGCCAACTTGCCTGTGGCGGTCCGCGTCCAGCACAACGACGGGTTCATTCGTACGCTGACCGCGGTCACCGACGGCGACGGCAACTACAACACGACGTTCGTGCCGTTGGCGGACGAGGCGGGCGTGTACACCGTCGACGCCACGCATCCGGGCGAACCGTTGGGGGAAACCGGGGACGATAGTTTCTCCATTATCGGCATGCGGACGATCCCCAAGTCAGTCTCGATGGTCGTCGTCGCGACGGAGACGGTCGAGCAGCCGATTCAGATTGAAAACATCGGCCCGGTCGCGCTGACCGACCTGACCATGACCACGGTCGGAAAGCCGGACAATGTCACAGTCGAATTCGTCCCCAATCCGGTTGCCTCGATCGAACCCGGGGCGTCCGAGCCCTTTGTCTTGCGAGTGACGGCAATCGATGCCTCGGTCGTTGACGCCGACTTCCAGATTCAGTTGACATCGGCCCAGGGGGCTCAACTGACTTTCGACGTCGATCTGACCGTACGCAACCAGCGAGCGCAGTTGGTCGCGCCCGAAGAGGTCCGGCGAGGCATGCTGCGAGGCCGACAGACGACGGTGGACGTTCCCATCGGCAACGTTGGCGGCATCTCCACTGGGGATATCGAAGTCCTGTTGCCCGAGACGTCGTTTTTGTCGCTGGCGACCGCCGAAACGGTCTCGATTGATCCCGGTGGCGAGGCGACCATCACGCTGCTGCTGAACCCGGCAGCGGACCTGCAGATCGGTCCGTACACCGGAACGTTCGTGCTGCAGGCTCCCAACGCCGATCCCCTTGCCGTGCCCTATAAGTTCGACGCTGTCTCCGATGCAACGGGTGACTATCTGATCACCGTCGTCGACGAACTAACCTACTACGCTGCGGACAGCCCCAACTTGGCGGGCGCTAACGTGACCCTCTACGACCCATTCAGCGGTGACATCCAGTTTGAGGGAACGACCGGCGTTGATGGCGCGCTGCTGCTGACCAACGTCCCCGAGGGACCCTATGATCTAGAAGTCCGGGCGACCGATCACGATGTCAATCGGGCCACGATCCTGATCGAGCCGGGAACCGTCAACGAACAAGCGGTTTTCTTGCGCACGCAATTGGTGCAATACAACTGGACGGTGGAACCGGTCGAGTTCGAGGACCGCACTCGAATCACCATCGAGTCGGAATTCGTCACCAACGTTCCCGCTCCGGTGCTTGTTCTGGAGCCCGGACTGATCGATTTGGCGGAAGTCGAAGACGGCTTCAAGCAAATTGACTTTACGATTCGCAATGAAGGATTGATTCAGGCGGAAGACGTCCAGATTAGTTTCCCTGATCACCCCCTGTGGGAGATCACGCCGCTGATCGAAAGCGTCAGCGTGCTGCCTGCCAAAAGCTCGTTGAACATCCCCGTCATCATCCGCCGCAAGGCGTTCGACGGGGCACAAGCGGCAGACTTCAGCACCATGAACGGCGCCGGTCCCTGCGGATTCACCGCGGGCATCAGCTGGGTCGTGATCTGCGGACCCTTTGGTGTGCCGTACTCGGTTCCGATTCCCGTGATCAATGCGCACTCCTGCCCCAGCGGAGCCCCCATCGGTGGTGGTGGTGGTGGTGGAGGAGGCGGTGGTGGCGGTGGCGGAGGCGGAGGCGGAGGCGGCGGTAACGTCGGCCCCGGCGCCAGCAGCCCGTCCATCAGCTATAGCCCACCCGACGAATGCGAATGCGAAGAAGGCCAGAAGCTGGAAGTCGACATCGGCAAGTACAGCAAGGTCGCAACCGGTCCGATCAAGTCCTTCTTCAACGGCAAGAAGATCGGCCCGCTGGAGGTCAGTGTTCCCCAGTTAGATGCGTCGGGTAAGGCGGCCATCGAGGTTTGCTGCCCTGACGAAAACGGTGACGGAGGCGGATTCAAGATCAGCGGAGGCGGAGAGATTTCCGGACAGATCGCCGCCAGCATGTATCTGGTCGGTGGCGAACTGA
>JBCCUO010000851.1:0-2132 GCA_039196805.1 Planctomycetota bacterium
GTCGCCGTGCTCAGCATGTTGGCGATGCCAAACCGCCTGGCTCCGCGCTGCCAGTAGAAACTGAACCAGAGCGGCAACAGAAAAAGCGGGTAATAAACCAAGCCGGCGGCCAAGCCAATGAAAATGCCGGACACCGTTGGTTTCCGGTAACACAAGACCGCCCACAACAGCAGCGCTGAGGGCACCGCGTGCTCGACGCGGCCCGTCATCTGGGCGGTGTAGGGCAACAGCAGGTACAGCAGCGCGCACCCCGTGCCAGCACGCAGATTCTTGAAGTGTCGGTTGCCGATCAGAACCATCCCCATCACGATTGCGATCTGAGCCATCACGGCGAAGGTCTTGGCGATCAACACATCCCGTTGGTCCGTCGGCGAAAGCTCTTCGGGCGTCAACGGCGAGACACCCGCCAGCGCATCGCGGACCGGCCGTGTCGGAATGGCTGGCAACATTTTCATCAGCGAATACCCGGGGCCCAACTCGGGGCCCTGTTCGCCCTGAACCCGCGGCGTGCTGCCAATCACGTTCGCCAGGATGAAAACCAGCAGCGAGATGCCGATGAAATTCAGCCCCCCCGTCGTCAAGTTGGGATCCAGCAGCGGGCGCCTGACCATGATGGGATCGAACAACAACCGAACCAGCAAGAGCAGTTCGACCAACAACAGCCAGATGAATCCCCCTCGGCGAAGCCGCGTCGACATCGGCTCGTCCGGTTGGGGAAGCAATTGAGCTTCATCGGCCGGATCGACGTCACTGGGTTGCTCGTCCTGATCGGCTGGGTCACTCTCGACGGGTTGCACGTCATCCGCAGTCGACGCAACGCCGTCCGTGCGCTGGCCCGCCGTGTTCTCGTCTTGGGTCTCAGCGGCTGTCGACGTCCCGCCGTCCAAGTCGTCTGCGGGGGTGCCATCGCCATCGCCGGGGCCACCCAGAGTCTCCTCTTCGGCGACCGCACCCGAATCAAGCAGACTTGCCTCCGATTCATCCGACTGCAACTCCTGAACCTGCGTGATCTGTTCATTCAGCTTCAGTCGATTCCCTTCGTGCACCATCAGCAGGCCGGGCGCCAGCAGGATTAGCAGCACAACGTCCAGGTTCCGAATGCTCCAGAACCGGTGAAAGACGAAGTACAGTCCGATGGTCAGGAACGACGACAGATAGACCCAAGTGATTGGGTCGGGTCGGCGATAGTAGAGCAGGAATTCGCTCATTGGCAGGGTCGCCAGAGGAACGTGATCTAGGCCAAGCGATGCTCAGGAACGGGCAATCAATAACCAGCGCTTCGGTCGTAGCGGATGCCGCCAGGCTTCCGTTTTTGGCCAACGGTCGGAAATCTGGCGATGTGTCCCGCTACGCCAATGGATGTTTGATCATTGCCTACACAGGCCGAACGTCGTCAAAACTTCTTAGATCATACGGTATGCCGACGTAGTCCAGGACCTTGCACAGAGCACGTACTGCCACACCAAATCCGTCCGGACCGCTGAAGCCGCCGAACTGGCCGCCCCCTTTCAAGTGTGGTTCCAAATCCATGAACACGCCGTCGATTCCGCGTGCTGCCAGTCGTTGGTGAACGCTTGGCAGAGAGGACTTCAGGTCGCGCAAGATCGCCTCATGAGCGCTGTCGCCACGATCGGCCGGAACAAAGTGCGTGACGGCCTCCTCATCAACGTGCTCAACCCGTCCAGCTAAATTCGGATCGCTATAGTCCTTGACATGAATCCAGCCCAAGCTGGGCTTCATCGCCGCGTACTGCTGGTAGACCTGATCGGGCGAGTAACCTTGCATCGCAATGTTGGCGCCGTCAAAAATCGTCACCATCGCCGGATGGTTCACCCGCTTGGCGATCTCGGCGAGCAAGTCGCCGCTCTGACCGACCAAGTTGGCCTCGACCTCCAGTCCGAACGTTAATCCGCGCTGATCGCAGGCCTCGGCGATCTGGCCCAACTGATCGCTCACCTGGTCCAGGTGCGTCTCGGGGTCGGTGTTTTTGGGGTGGTAGAACGCGAATCCACGAATCAGTTTGGCGCCAAACGCTTCCGCCCGATCGCATGCGATCTGCACGTCTTCAGCCAGGTACTTCTCGAACGGAATGAACGCGTTGGCCGTTCCGTCGTCGACGTCCAGCAGCTTCA
>JBCCUO010000852.1:0-2128 GCA_039196805.1 Planctomycetota bacterium
CGAGATCACGGAGTGATCTGTCGACTGTAGCCCGTCTTCTCCGAAGGCGTGGCTTGTTCTGGCGTCGTGTTGGCTGGCAACAGTCCGGCGGATTCGCTTCGCTGCCGGAAGCGGCTCGGGATCACCGAGTGATCTGTCGACTGTTGACGAATGATTGTTCACAGCGGTGACGCGATGCCGCTTGAATCGACCTGCCATGGTGTCCACAGCAAGACCGGATCGGTGACTTTCAGATCGCTTTTTCGCGGCGGCAAGACCAATGTGTCCAGCTCCCACTGGGACACATCGTACTTCTCACCTAGTTCGTCGATCTCAACCTTTAGCATCTCGTCCAGCTCCGTCATCTCCAATGCCAGCTCTTTCATCGCGTCCTCGGCGCGCGACACGTCGCCTCGCTGCTGAGCAGCTCGTCCAGCTCCTCGCATTGCGGTAGACATCTTCGAGACGTTCGTTCGGCTCGCCACCTTGGATCCCATGAATGCACCAAGCAACGAAGCGCCGAACGATAACACCGACGAGAGTTTGGCCTGTTGGTACTGATCCTTTTCGCGATCGACGCGTGCCTGAGCGGTTTGAAGCTTCTTGTCCAGCGACTTCATCTTGCTGGCATATTTGGCACGTAGTTTCTCAGTTGCCAAATCTCGCGCTTCGCGGGCAGACTGCGTGAAGTGCAATCGTGCCTCTGCTTCGGTGCTGCCACCCGGGGCGTATTCTTTCAGTTCGGTGCTTTTGTAGAGCGTCAATGTGTGATGCCGATACAGGTAGTCTTTGAACGCCTTTTCAGCCGATCGATAAAACGCACTGCCGCAGAGGTCATCGGGCAAATCAGTGAACTCGAAATCGGGATCGGGCTGGTCGTTGATTTCACAGTCCGAGTTGATCGGTTCGCTGGATTCCCAGAAGTCATCGGGGACGCCACGACCACAACGCACCATCCGATGTTGGTCGATCCACAGATCCAGGTCCGCGCTGCTGCGAACAAAGTGCAGAGAGCCTTCGCAAGCGATGGCGGGACGGTACACCAATCGACTATCGCGATCTGCCACACGCAGCGGCTGCAGAAAGCCCTCCTCGACGCCGGAAGGCACTACCGGGCGAGCCGGTTTGGTAGGCTCCGACTCCATGGATTCGCTTGCGGTGCCAGGCGATTTTGCTGCCATCGCCTCCTTGATGGGGTCCATCAAGGTTTCCAGTTGACGCCGAGCCAGCGGACCGGCCAAAAACGACATTGCCCAGCGTGTTTGAAACACGGATGGCCCGTCATCATGGACGTTGTTCATCAAAAAGACGCGATTGCCAAGAGCCGCCAGTTGCTGCTCCATAGCGGCCCGATCAAAGGCTTGGCCAGACTGCACCGAGGCTCCTTCCAAACCCTCCAACACGCGTTCTTTGTCGCGTTCGGTCTGCAATCGGCCCAAGAACCACGTACCGATGTTCGACAAACCCTTGTAATCCAGATCAACCGGGTTTTGGGTGGCCAAGGTGATACCCAGACCGAACGCCCGAGCCTGTTTCAATAGCGTCAGCATCGGCGGCTTCGATGGCGGATTGCGCACCGGTGGAAAGTAGCCCGCTACTTCGTCCATGTAGAACATCGCACGGAGTGAGCTGGTACCGCTCTGTGTTCTCATCCAAGCCAGCACTTCGTTCAGCAAGATGGTCACAAAGAACATTCGCTCGCGGTCCGAAAGGTGAGCAATCGACAAGATCGACAGCTTTGGCTTGCCTTCGGGCGTGTGAAGCAGATCCTTGATCGACAAAGCTGTTCCGTCCAGCCAAGTCGCGAAAGCCGGCGAAGCCAATAAGTTGTTGAGCCGCATCGATAACTTCGACCGCTGCGATGGCGACATGAACGAGTCCAAGTCCAGGACTCCGACGCGGGTGATCGGAGGCGACGCGATCAACCCAATCAAGTCGGCGATCGACACGTTGCGGCCTTCGCGCCAGCAGTGGTCCAAGATCGACGAGATCAAAATGTGTTCGTTGGACAGCAGCGGATCGGCATCGATCCCCATCAGCGTCAGCAGTCCCGACGCGGCACCTGTGACACGTTCACGCATCGCGTCCGCGTCGTCCAAGACTTCGGCAGGCGGGCTATCAAAACTCTTCAGTACCGTCAGTGGGATAC
>JBCCUO010000853.1:0-2123 GCA_039196805.1 Planctomycetota bacterium
AAATCAAGGGAAACCACACAAAGTGGTTGTCACAGCCTGCATGCGTAAGCTGCTGGTCATCCTCAACACGATGGTCAAGGAAAATCAACCATGGCAAGATCCGAAAATCGCTTGAAAAACAACACAGCCGCTCCCCGGCCGCTACCGCGTCCGACCCTCCCGCTTCGCGGGAAGGTAAAGTAAATAGCGCACAGCGGCTGAACGGCATGTGCGCAGCGGCTAAGGTAGGGGACGCAAACGCCCCTATTCACGCGATTAGATCAACGTTTCCAGCAGTCGCCGGAGTTTACGGAGTTCAACGCGATGGTCGTGGCCTTCCATCGGTCCCATATGGACGGTCAAGGCACGGTCGTAGTTCTCGCGTTCCAGCTGGGTGACCAGCTTGCCGTAGTCAACTTCTCCTTGACCCACGCTGACTTGGAAAGCGTCCGGACGCGTGTCACGTAGTTGAGTACTGAAAACAAACTTCAAGATCTTGTCTAGGCTCTTACCCTTGGCCGGCCCCGCGATGTAGACGCTCGGGTCCAGCGTGATGCCAAGGCCATCCACGTTGTTGCATAACACCATCAACGTGTCAGGATCCTCGATCAGGCATCCCAACTGACTGCGTACACCCACTCGCACACCTTCGCTTGCGGCCAAGTCGACGAGTCGCTGCAGGTGCTCGACCTCTTCGTTGAACGGCGTACCCAGTTCAGCCGACGGAACCGTCAACGTGACGACCTTGGTCGCCTTGGCCAGGTGGCAGATCCGCTGAAAGTCTTCGTAATGTTGATCGCCGGTCGACGCCAATTCGATGCTATAGCCACTGATGTCCAAGCGGTGCGTGTGACGGAGTAACTGAATGGCGCGATCCTCATCAGCCAAAATCTCGCTTGGCCGCGTGTCTTCAGTGACACCCGATTCGTGCATCGCGATTTCAACGGCAGCAAATTCAAGGTCATCCAGAAGCTCAATGGATTCCTTGAGCGATTTGCCTGGTAGGCATTCTGTCGAAGCAGCGACAAACACGCTGAAGTCCTTCCCTTCACCCAAGTGGTGCAAACGGTTCGATTGGTTAAGCCGCAGAGTCTAGCGTGCAACGCGGGGAGGGCAAAAGGCCGATCAGCCTCCTTCCAGCCCCAAAGCATCGACAATCCGCTCCACGAGATCGGCCAGAGTCCCAGCCGATGTGTCGATGTGGATGTCCGCCGCGTCCGCGTACAGGGACCGCCGCGACGCCATGACCTTTCTGATTTCGCCCACGACGCCCAGCGCGGTCAGGGCCGGCCTCTGCGTCACTGCATCTACCTGGTCAGCGGCCAGTCGTCTGGCGATCACTTCCGGATCGGCATCCAACCAGACACAGGTTCCCGAACTCGCGATTCGTTCGCGATTCTGAGGTCTCAAGATCGCTCCGCCGCCGAGCGCAACCACCGCAGGCTCCGCCTGGGAGGCAACGGCGGCCAACGCGTCACTTTCAAGGTCGCGAAAAGACTCTTCTCCGTCTCGCTCAAAGATCTCGGCGATCGAGCGCCGTGAATCCGCCTCGATGCGCGCGTCCAAATCGATCAGCGGCCTGGCCAACTGCCGGGCAAGCAACCGACCGGTCGACGTCTTCCCGGTGCCGCGATAACCGGTCAAGTAGATATGATGCATGGATGCATCCAACGTACGGATCACTCCCGGCACCGGACCGAAGCGAAATCACTCGCTTTCGACCCTTGTCCCCATTCTGACGTGTCGAGTCTTTCCCTGGTGAATCTTCTGACGGCCAACGGTATCACAAGTCCGATGTCACCCCCAGCCCGCGATGACGGACGTCCAGCCTCGACGTCGACGCGACGTTGGTGGTTCCGCGGGATCGCGATCCTGATCGGGTTGTTGCCGCTGATTGTGGTCGAGTCGATCGCACGCATCAGCGAATCGCCGTCGCAGGACGCCATCGACTTTTCCACCTTGATCGATGTCAATGACGCGCCCCCTTTGTTTTTGCGGGAGGGTAACCAGTGGACCATCGATCCGGAACGCTCGAATTTCTTTCGGCCCGCATCGTTCGCTGCCAACAAGTCGGCGCGAACCAAACGGATCTTTGTGCTGGGCGGTTCGACCGTGCAAGGTCGGCCCTACGAGACTGAAACCGC
>JBCCUO010000854.1:0-2122 GCA_039196805.1 Planctomycetota bacterium
GCCGACCAGGCGCCCCACCGTCCGATGGCCAACGCGATGGGCAGTTGCCCCCCCGGCGTGATCTCCAATTCGGCGGCCGCAGACAGCACGATCGGCACCAGCCCAAGCGCCCAAGGCAGGGAGACAATTTGCCCCGTCGCCGTGGAACGATCTGCCGTAAGAATCTCCGATGCAATCAAGCTCACCAGCCAGGCGATCCGCAGGACCTCGGGGACCTCTCGGTCGACATCGGTCAGCATCGCTTCCATCCAGAAACGCTGCGACTCCGCGTCGATGTTGCCGTATCCGCCACGAATCGGCTGGATCAACACGCCGCTGATTCTCGGTGGCCACCAATCTGATGGTGGGCTTCCATCCCAGATCCGATGGGCGATTAATCCGAGTAAGCCCTGACCGTAGGACTCCCACCGATCCTTGAGCGGACCTCCACGCAGAACTAACTGCTCATCCAGCTTCGGATAGCGAGCCGTGTAAGCCCTGCGGCATTCGGCCAGCAATCGGATCACGGCCGAAGTCGTCTGCTCCAGTTGCAGCTCCGACGCGCCACCTGCCGCCAACGCGATTTCGCTGTTCTGACGACGCTGGCGATCAGTGACGCTTTTTGAAACGGCCGTCTCCTGCATCAATCGTCGCCAGAACGTGCCAACATCAACGCCGGACGAAGCCAGCCGGTTGTTGATCGCGGTGACACGACTCATCAACACCTGTTCGGTCTTGGGGTCCGTGCAGCGTTCGTTGGCAGCGACAGACATTGCGGCGTGTACCAAACTGAGTTCGGTATCACCACTCCAACGGACTGTGACCCGCTTAGCCACCTGGCTTCTCCTCACACAGATTCTCGTCGATCCATCGATCAAGCTCTTCAAAGTCAACCGGCGGAAGCTGAACCAAGTCGGGGCGCAATTTAACGGCGTCGCGAATGTAAACGTGTTGGATTTCAGTCTGTGTCTTCACGGTGTTCCAGTGAATCAAGACGCGGATGCAGCGCGGCAGCGATCCTGGAACGGAGACTTCATAACCACACAGCAGCGGGACTTCCAGCCAACCGAGTTGACGTGCGGCCAACGCCGGAAACTCACTGGCCAAGTCCTTCGTCACCGTGAACGTCGCGCTGGCAATCTCGGACGCCTCGATCCCGTTGCGGCGAATCATCAGCCCCAACAACTGGCGCGTCGCCAGCAGAATTTGTTCGCGATCATCGGCATCCACGGTGGTCGCGCCACGGACGCCACGGCAATAGGTCATCAGAGAAGGGACTGGCAAGGGGAACGAACGGGGGACCGGCAAGTCTCGGCCCCAGCACGCCATCGGTCAGCATTGGTCGATTCGTCGTTGTGAGTCGAGAAGGCTACGATACGACCAAAGACCGCTGTAGACCAGCTGGCCGGCAACCGATAACCGGAATCACGACCCGTCGACTCTCTGTCCAATCGGTCGGCTCGTGCCAAGCCCCTTCCCGTGCCCGGAATCCAAACCATGACTGCGCCCAATCGAAGCCGGCATCAAGAAAAGATCATTCGCAACTACTACCAGAATCGCGACGCCATCGGGCTGCAAAAGGCGATGGAGGCGGTCACTGAGCTTTACCTCAGCGAGGGCAAGAAACGCGCTCAGGTTTGGAAACGGCTCACCAGCCATCTGGACAAAATCGGCATGAAACCGGACCAGATTCAACACCTGGTCGACTCCGACAGCCCCGAAAAAGTCGCCGAGGCTCTAAAGAAGTACCAGTGACGCCGGCGAAGCCTCCAGACTCAGGCCAACACGCCGGCAGCCTGATTCGGCTCAAGTGACTCCTCGGCGGCACGAAATCGCGAGGCATACCACAACTTCTTGAACCAAGAAGCCCGACGCAGGTTCGGATCCGACGAAGCAATGATGTGCCGTTTGCCCCGTGCGGTCACCAAACAGACTCGTCCATCCTCCAGCACGTCTTCCACCACCCAGAATTTGTCAACCAAATAGGCGTACGTGTCGCCCTTGTCGGTCCCGACGACCGCAACCGCTCGGGGGCCTGGGTTCACACTCCGCTTGCTCTTTCGATAGATGGCCCAGTCCCCGGGCTGCCAAGTCGGTTGCATGTTGATCTGTGTGCCAGTGGAGTCTGACGTGCGACCTTTCA
>JBCCUO010000855.1:0-2118 GCA_039196805.1 Planctomycetota bacterium
CAACATACGCGGGCAATGAACTGCTCTCATCAAATACGACCAGCGTGTCCCAAAGCCGGTAGGTCAACAGTACTAGCATCACCGACACGCCCGCCAAAACGTACAGTCCGCATTGGCGCCATTCCTTCCAAAACATCCACTTCATGACCGACCTCCCGAAATCGCATTGGCAATCGAACCCACCGACGAAGAAGGCCGCAGGTAGGCCAGCACCGCCTCTTCAAATGACAAAGACTCTTCTTCGCAATGACTCCCCAAACGCTGAATCGCTTGCTCCGATTCCACATCGGGGTCAGCGACGACAATGTGGGTGCGCCCATCCAAGACACGAGCGTCGACAAAACGTGGAATCTCAGCTGCGGGGCGAACCGGATCATCAACGATCCAGCCTTTCACGCGAGATCGAAAGTCATCCAGCTCCGCGTCGACCAGCAGGCTGCCGTTACTGATCAACGCGATCCGATCCGCCAATCGCTCCACATCATCCAGCTGGTGCGTCGAGATCAAGATCGTTCGCCCGTCGCGACGCGCGAACGAAAGGAACGCTTCGACCAACGCGCGACGAGCGACCGGATCCAAACCCATCGAGGGATCGTCCAGGATTAGGACTTCAGGGTCCGTGGCCAACGTCAATCCCAGTGAAACCGCAGCTCGTTGTCCTCGGCTGATTTGTCGGACCCGAGCGTTTGAGGACACACCAAAGTAAGACAGGATTGAATCAAATAGGGTCTGATCCCACCTTGGAAACGTCCCTTTCTGAAATGCGACCGCGTCTCGTACCCGCATCCAAGGCCAAAGAAAATGGCCTTCCGCCAAGTAACCGATGCGCGTGCGGATCTCCGACGGCAGGCCTTGGCTGTCATGCCCCAGCACATGGCTGCTCCCACGGGTCGGTTCGATCAGGCCCAGCAGCATGCGAATCAGCGTGGTCTTGCCTGCACCGTTGTGACCAATCAACGCGGTACACTGACCGCCGACGATGTTCAGGGACAGATTCCGTGCCGCCATCGTGCGACCAAAGCACTTGGTCAGGTTGCGGGTGACGATGGCATCGTTGCGTTTGATCATTACGAGACCCTTGGGTGATTCACCAGAATTTGGAACCAGCGGACATCAAGACTTCTGGGCAACGGCAAAGCCATTCAACTTTGCCTCAATGACCTCTCGGATTTGCTCCGGGGCAAGGTCCAACGCCAACATCTCGGCGAGGAACACGTCAACGGCCTGTTGAGTGCGGCGGCGGCGTTCCGCAGCCGAGAGCACATTGCGTTTCTGACAGACAAACATGCCCCGGCCTGGTCGGCTTTCCAGCGTTCCGTCCCGAACCAATTCCGCGTAGGCCTTGGCGATGGTGTTGTGGTTGACCGCCAATTGCTCGGCCAAGCCGCGAACGCTGGGCAACGACTGCCCCACCGTCAACTTCTCGGCCGCGATCGCCGACCGAATCTGATCGACCACCTGCTGGTAGATCGCCCGATTCCCGCCAGTTGTGATCTTGATCGAAACCATTACATCACCTTGTGTACTAGGTATAATAGTACAGTAGGCGTGTCCGAGACCGGAGTCAAGCAGAAAATGCAGAGCACTGCCACTGAGCATTCTCGACACGTTTCGGCCGGGCTTGCCCCGATCGGACGGCAACTGGCAGCCACCAACGTCGAAGGCCGAACCCATTGTCGCGATCCACGCTGCTTGAGGCGGTGTGGATTGCGACAGGGATCTTGCGGGTGTGGCCGATTTGTAGCTGTCACCTATCGCCTCACCGGGACGAGCCCGGCGAAAGCGAACCGGCAGCCGTGACATGGCTTGTGCGGTCCTATGGTCCGACAGGGCGTCGACCCTATGCGAAGAACTGGTCCGCGTGATGGAAGGCCGCCCCGATTGCTTCCGCGAAACCTTCGTCGCTCTTCATGTCGCCCACCATGATCAGATCCTGGGGTGACAGGCGGTGTTTACGCATCAGGTAGACGCCCATGCCCGGTTGAGGCTTTCGGCAAAAACAACCCGCCGGGAAAGCTTGGTGCGGACAATAGACCACTTCCTGGATCGGCAGGCCCAACAGCTGAGCTGTCTTGGCGAAACAGGCATCGGCGGCAGCCGAAGTCAACTTTTTCGACG
>JBCCUO010000856.1:0-2112 GCA_039196805.1 Planctomycetota bacterium
CGCAGCCAGAACACGATTCAGATTGACGAGCCGATGCCGGGTGTCGATGCACAAGGCAACCCGATCCAGATCCAGGTTTGGCAGCGGGGAACTCCCAAACCTGACGATCCGGCCACGCGTAGGGTGACGGTTCGCAAGGGTATCATCGGCGGCGAGTACAGCGATCGGTCGTGGTACTACTTTCGGCTCCCGTTTGGCCAATCCTTTCTGGCTGCCGGTTTGACCCTTGCGCTGGTGATTTTGCCGATCGTGATCATCTCGTCCCAGGAGGCGCTTCGGGCGGTCCCACCCTCGCTGCGTGAAGCATCCGCCGGTTTGGGGGCGACCGTATGGCAGACCACACGCAACGTGACGTTGCCAGCAGCATTGCCTGGCATCCTGACAGGTGTGATCTTGGCGTTGGGTCGCGCGATCGGCGAGGCAGCTCCGATTCTGGTGGTGCTTGGCGCCACCGTTGCCAAGGATTCTGGCCCACGACATCTGATGGACACCGTGGTCACCATGCCGGTTTTGATCTTTAATTGGGCTGGACGACAGCAGGTCGAATTTCAGCAGCTTTCGGCCGCTGCGATCATCATACTGCTGGTGGTTCTCTTGTTACTCAATTCGGTGGCGGTCTACCTTCGCCACAAAATGCAGCACAACTAAGCGAAGCCAACAACGAGGAACCGATGACGCAAACCTCCGATTCGCCCACCGCGCCCCCGACGCCCGCCACGGATTCGACCAGCGAAGGGACCGCGACACGGCGTGAGAACGTCATCCAGATTGCCGACTTCAACGCTTGGTATGGTGAGTTTCAAGCGCTGCACGACATGTCGCTGGACATCCCGCGCAACCGCGTGACGGCGTTCATTGGCCCCAGCGGCTGCGGCAAGAGCACGTTGCTGAAGTGGATCAACCGCATGAATGACGTCGTTTCCGGCGCATTCGCGCGAGGCACGCTTCATGTCGGTGACTTGGACGTGCTGGCCTCTTCAACCGATGTTGTCGCACTGCGGCGACGGATTGGAATCGTTTTTCAGAAGCCAAATCCGTTCCCCAAGAGCATCTTTGACAATGTGGCGTTCGGTCCGCGGCTGCACATGAACATCTCCCGCAGCCAGCTGAACGACCTGGTAGAGTGGTCACTTCGCAAGGCGGCGGTTTGGGACGAGGTGAAGAACCGGCTTCACTCGCCGGCACTGGGACTCTCCGGTGGTCAGCAACAGCGCCTTTGCATTGCCCGAGCCATCGCGGTGGGTCCCGAAGTACTTTTGATGGATGAACCGTGCAGCGCCTTGGACCCCGGCAGCACACAAGCGATCGAAGAGTTGATTCTGGAGCTTCGTGAGCAGTACACGATCGTGATTGTGACGCACAATATGCAGCAGGCCTCACGGTGCAGTGACCAAACCGCATTCTTTTACCAGGGCCGACTGGTCGAAGCGGGTGACACCGAACGAGTATTCACGCGTCCCCAAGAGAAACAGACGGAGGACTATGTTCGGGGCCGATTCGGTTGATCGTCTCGACAGGCGATACAGATCGTCTTCCGACAATCGCATCACATTAGGAGTTCTGATTCATGTCACGAATGACGCGACACCTTGACCGCGAACTGGATCGCTTGCGGAAGGACCTGGTGGGTCAATTCGGGATCGTCGAACAGATGATCCAAAAGGCGGTTCGATCCCTGACCGAGCGGCGGGTCGATTTGGCCGACCAGGTGATCGCTGGCGATGCCAAGGTCGATCAGAACGATCTGCAAATTGAAGAGGAATGTCTCAAGCTGCTGGCGTTGCACCAACCGGTGGCCGCCGACCTGAGGTGGCTGGTCACCGTCATCAAGATCAACTCGGATCTGGAGCGAATGGCGGATATCTCTTGCAACATTGCGGAGCGAGCCAAAGCGTTGGACCTCTATCCTCTGTTCCCCGTTCCGGATGAAGTCTCTGAGATGGTTCGCGTGGCGACCGAGATGGTTCGCGACGCATTGGATTCGTTCGTCGAGGGTGACCCAGCAAAGTCCGCCGAGGTCATTCGTACCGACACGCTGGTGGACGAACTGAACCGCGTTGTGATCGACCAACTGCACAGTCTGATGAAAAGCGATCCGGCGATGATCGAGCC
>JBCCUO010000857.1:0-2108 GCA_039196805.1 Planctomycetota bacterium
GATCGTGCCGGACCGGCGTGCAGAGGATCGCGCTGACCGAGAGATCGTTTTGGCGTCGCCTGCTCCGGTGCAGGAAATCCCTCAACCGAAACTGTGGGGAGAGCGTCCTGCTCGTCCCGCAACTCACCAGCGCCGAGCTTCGGTCCATCGCCGGCGATTTCGACCGCCTCTATGGAGCTACGCTTTCTTGGTAGCGGGTATGGGCGTCTTTGTGATTTCTCTGAATCCTCTTTGGGCGCTGGGCGGACTGGTGGTTGGGATTGGCTGCCTAGGGATCGGGAATCGTCGCGAAGTCAACCGCATCGCGCGGGTGGCGCTGTGCGCGTTGATGACCGTGTCCCTGTGGGGATTCGTGGGTTATTTCGAACTGGTCTTTCGCGAGCATGCGAAGTCCTTCACCGCCCCTCGTCCGCTGCCCGCTCTGGGGACGCAGTCAAGTTTGGCGCGAACCAATGGAAAGCCGTCAGGCAACGGGGCGTCGGCGAATGAAGACGCCGCAGATGCCATCCACTCAGAGCTGACCGTCGATGAGTGGTTTTCTGCTGACGGCCCTCGGGCCACTGCTTTAGCCGTTCAAACGTTCGATGTCGGATTTGACGTTGCCGGACTCGTGGCGGCAGCGTCCACGGGCGAGGGGCTTGCGTGGAGCCAAAGTCGATTCGTTCTGAGTCGGTCGTCGTTTCGCCGCGATGACCAAGCGGCGGATCAGAGCGGGGGCTACGGCGCAGTTATCGACTTGGCGTTGTTTGGGAGCCACGATAACCGGCTCGCCGACGACAACGACATGACGTTCAAGCGGTTTCAACTGCTCACACCCACCACCCATTCCATCCGCTTTGCCCAGCGATGTGACCACGGGTGGATTGTGCTCACGTCGCCGAGCATCGATGCGACGATGGGGTTGTCTGTCGGGGAAACCCAAGAGCCTGATCATCGGCTGGTGTTGTTGGATGCAACCAGCTTCGAGACGGTTGCGGAGACGATGATTGCTGGTCGCGTCGTCAACTGCGAGCTGGTGGCCAATGCAGTCGTCGGCGTGACGCTGGCACCTGAGTCGGGTTTGCCGCAACGCACCATCTTATTCAGAGCTTCGGACTTAAACCGGTTGTCGGACGCGTTGCCACACACAAGGCATCGCATCATGGGGCCGTTTGCCGATGGTTGGATTCGGTCTGGAATGCTTTACGACGCGGAGTTAGAAAAGCCGCGACTGTTGCTGGAATTGCCTGGTGGGGAGCCACCGGTCGAACGTCGGAGCTTGCGGCAGGTTGAGTTTCTGTATCGAAGAGCGGGGAACCGTCCGGGGAGTCGAAGATTCAGCTTGAACGATGTCGCGTGGACCGTCGAGGAACCGTGGCTGTTGGCACGCCACCAGTCGCCCGAGCAATCGGATTCGGCCAACTCATCGGTTTTGGCGGAATGCGATGACCGTACCCACCACTATCAGTTGGTGTCCTTTTTGCCATTGAAAGTCGTTGCGACCGCACACGATGGAATCGATGCCAATGTCGCGACGCAGTATCTTTGGGCCGAAGCCGAGAGCGAACCACAACCGGGTGATCGAGTCCAAGCCGCCTACGGGGTGGAGGTCGAATCCATCTTTAGCGTCGCGGGACGATACGCGTATGCCGGCAGGGGCAGTACGGTTCGCGCGGCTCGAACGCTAAGGGAACTCGCTCATAGCGATGACGCGAGGTCCGCGTTTGCCCCCGTGACACCACTCCCGGTGGTACCGCGGCAGTCGACGATGGAGTTGTCGATGCAGGGGGTCAACCGATTGCACTACGACCTGCCTGGCGTCCGACAGTACTACCTGAAGCTGTATTTGGGGCGCGACTCACCCACCGACGCGATCGAGCAAACGTCAACCGATGGTCACTTTCAGATTCAGATCTCTGAGTTTGTCGATCAGATCGCTGATCGCTGCGTTGCGGCTGCGCGGCAGTACGCCGCCCTGGAATCAAAGTCGGGACGGTTGGCCAGTTGGGATTCTGATGCGAGTCGCCGCTTGTCACGCGGCATGCTCACGTTCGCTAAGTCAGCCCAAGCAGGTTATGAAGTGACGATGGGGCAAACAACCGAACGGATTCCCGTCAACGTATTCGCGC
>JBCCUO010000858.1:0-2107 GCA_039196805.1 Planctomycetota bacterium
ACCAAGCGCGACTGGACGAATACTTTTCGTCGCTTCGCGAACTCGAAAAGCGGATGGGCAAACAACTCCAATACCTTGCCAAGCCGCAAGACAAGGTGGACTACGAACTGCCGCCCTATGATCCCGTCGCGCCCACGCTGATGCTGGAGTGCGAACAGATCATGTTCGATTTGATCGCCTTGGCACTGCAGACCGACTCGACCAGAATCGCCACGCTGTACATCTCCGGTTTAGGACAAGTGTTTACACTGGATGGACAGACTCTTCGGGCGGGCTATCACGCGTTGTCACATCACGGCAACGACCCCGACTTGATTCGGGATTTGATTCGCGTGGAGGTAGAGCACATGCGATGTTTGGATCGCTTCCTGACTCAGCTGAAACAGAAGACTGATCACGCCGGCAATCCACTCTTGGACTCAACGTTGGTGATGTTCGGTACCGGCATGGGCGATGCCAGTCGCCATTCCAATCGAGACCTACCGACACTGGTTGCCGGAGGAGGACTGCAACACGGGACCTATCGTCAATATGATCCGAAGAGTCCGAAGACTCGGCTCTTGGGTGACGTGTTCATCACGATGTTGCAACAACTGGGAATTGAAACCGACCGATTCGCCAATGCAAGTGACGGCATTGAGGGCTGGGCGTGATCGTGTCGTATCGTCGAGTTGTTCGGTACCATCGGGCCGCCGGTTGGCAGGGTGTTTGGCTGCCATACTTCGTCTTGCTAGTGTTCCTGGCTGGTCCCAGCCGGGCGCACGCTGGCAAACCGCTACCCGATGCGACGGAAGCGCTGCGAACCTATTGCAGTGACTGTCACGGTGGCGGGACGTCAGAGGGCGGGTTCACGATGGAACTTGCCGACGACGACTCACTGTCGCTTGACCAAATCGATTTTGCGAATCACCGGGTCGCGGACCGCTGGGATGGTGTTCATCTCCGCATTGAACGAAAGATGATGCCGCCTGAGGACGCGGACCAGCCAAGCGAGGCCGAGCGTCAGCTGATGCTCTCGGCCATCGAAAATCAACTGGTACGGCGAGCACCGATTGGTGGCTCACCGCTTCGTCGATTGAGCCGTCGCGAGTATCAGCAGACCATTCGAACCGTGTTTTCGCTTTCCGACTTTGAGTTGCCCAATAGCTTTCCTCAAGACAATCGAGTCCATGGGTTTGATAACCAGACTTCGGCGTTAGTCGTAACACCTGCACACTTGGAGGCGTTTGCGGGCGCTGCAACGCAGGTGGCCGACCGTCTGTTTCCGGCACCTGCCCCGGAAGTCGTCAGCAGACGATGGGATGTGCCGGCTGACGAGCTTGCGATCAGCTATTCATCGGGCATGATGATTGATGGCGAGATGCGCCTGGCGTCTAGCAACGAGAACTTGCGACGTCATGCGGTTTGGCCCAGCAAGTTTGAGGCGCCGGCACGAGGCGTCTATCGCATCCATGTCACCGCCAGTTCCTTTGGACCGGTGAGTCAAGCGGCCGTGCTACGCGCCCACGCGGCCCGGTTGCCCGCAGTTGAACGGACCGCCCTGCACGACCAAACACTCAGCGAAACGCCATCTACCTTTTCCTTTGATGCGGAGTTAGAGCAAGGCGAGATCATTGCATTTCGCTACCTGAACGGCCCGCTGGACTACGAGGACGTTCAGGCGCTAAAGAGCTTTTTGAGCGAACTTTTTCAGAGGGACCCGCGGTTGGCCGCTGCTTGGCACCACCTGGGCTCAGCCGCTCGGGGTGGCAGCGGCTGGGAGCAACTGCAACGCGCGATGGCCGATGAGTCACTCGAGATCGAATCCTGGCGGGGTGCCGACGCGACGTCCAGCGATGACCTTACGGCGCTGATCGAGCGACTAATCAAGAACAAGGTCAACACAGGCGAGACGCTTGTCTACAAATACTTTGAGGAAGGCCCGGGAATCGCAATTGAAAAGGTAACCATTGAAGGTCCGTTGCGAACCCTGCCCAGCCGATGGCAGCAGAAGGCGACGAAGGACCGCCGACGTTTCTTGGAGGGGCGTTTCTCCGACGTCACAGCCGATTCCACCACCGAGTTTGTCACATGGTTCTTGACCAACCTGTTTCGACGACCTGCAACC
>JBCCUO010000859.1:0-2105 GCA_039196805.1 Planctomycetota bacterium
ACGCGAGTTTCGCTACGGTTCCGGCGAAATCGGCCGCAAAGGGCGACTTTGGCCAAACTCTCTTGAGCCGCGCCTGCGAAGAAGGCGGGCTACCTTGTCGACAGATCACTCCGTGATCCCGAGCCCGCATCCGCACCGCGAATCGACTGACCAAAACGTAGCGGAAGCCGCGGAGACTTTCGGAGGTGCGACCAAGCATCGTCACGCCAACCGCTGAGGGTCGAAACTCTACGCGAGTTTCGCTACCGTTCCAGCGAAATCAGCCGCGAACACGAACACCAGGCCTTTGGCCCGTCGCTCTTGAGCCGCGCCTTCGGAGAAGGCTGGCTACATTGTGGATAGCGTAACTGGAACTGCGTCTCAGCCCAACCAATACCACCGCTTCGCAGTTTCGGAATCCGAGGTGCAGAGCCTCGCCTACGGGGTAGGCGGGCTACATTCTACAGCTCGCTTCTTACTTTTCGGCTTTGGCTAGCTTGAAACCTTTCTTGAAGGCTTTGTCGGCGAAGATCATTTCCATCTGCTCTTTGCCCTTTGCTTTCTCTGCGCGACCCTTGCAATTGTTGCAGCAGAAGCCGACCTCAGTTCCCGAGACCTTGATCATGGTTTCGGGATTGACGTCGCCGCCGCTGAACGGACAAGCGGTTTGCTTGTACTGTTTGGTCGTAACAAGCTGATGATTCGCCTTGGTGGCAAACTTCGATGAGTCCTTCTTGAATTTGGCTTCGCAATTGCCGCAACAGAAGTAGACCTTGGCATCCTTGTAGTCAGCCGACTGGGTCAGTTTGGCAGCCTTCGGAGCAACAACGCATTTGACGTCTTTCAAGTCAATTTCACCGGCCACGACGGTCAAACCTGCAATCAGGACGATGGCGAAGACGCTAATCGTTTTCTTGAGCATCTGGTTTCTCACAGTTTCGAAGGAATCAGCAAACAAGGGCAGAGGCGATCATTTACGCAGAATTGTCGCGTCAGGTCAACTTTTCTACGCGCCATTCATTCGCCCAGCAGCAACCTGAGGTAGCTTCGGGGTTCGGAATCAGTCAATCCGAGTTGCCGGGCGACCAGGGCGATCTGGTCGCGAGCACCCCCAATTGCCTGGTCATCCGCCGCGACGATTTCGATCTCTGCGTAAATCCCAACCTCCTCGACGCGGTCCAGCGTGACCGCCACGGGCAACGTCACGCCGACAAACACTCCCGGCACGAACGAGAATTGCTCTCGATGCTTAGCGACCGTGGCCACTTCGCGAAAACTCAGCGACGTCAGCAGCTCGCGAAAGTGTGACCCGTCGGGATCGCCTGGGTCGAGTCGCCACTCAAGTTCTCGACGCGCTTTGATGCCATCCCGATTGCCCTCGTTGTCCGGCAGCTTGGCCCCCTTGTAGGTGACCATCGGGCGATCATCCAACATCCGAATCCGTAGTGCCTCAGTCGTTTCCGCGAAGTCTCGGCAGGGATGATTGAAGTAGGTGTCTCGATGGTCTTGTCGTTGGCCTGGACCGCCGGCCAGCTGACGCAACTGAGCCTGCAGCCGATCGGCATCGTCAACGGGGAACTTTTGCTCGACTTCGAACATGGCTCGTCCTTGGCAGCTAAATGCCTTTTCTGCGCGGCAAGCATGCGTGGGTGCCAATCGCTAAAACAGCATTGGTGTCGGGTCGCTGCGTTCACGCGAACGGCCACCACCAGGAGCGGCCACTCTCGACTTACTGCCAACGTTGTACTCAGACTCGGACTCGGCGATCATCGCATCGAGCTGTTGCACCTGAGAATCGGCGTCAACATCCACGCTCCAGATTGGAAGATTCAGCAACGGCTGATGCAAGTCAATCAGATCAGCCCGCAGTTGCCAACGCTGTCGAAGATCGGGACGCAGATAGACGTGCACGGTCTTGGGCTGCCATCGTTGCCAAGCGGCGGATTTTTGAATTCGTTTCGTCCGAGCAGCCAAGTCAAGCGTCTCGCCCACATAGAGTGGACCGTCTTGATCAGCGATGACATAGACTGCGGCCCCCGGATCGATGTCACCCGCAAGCTCTTCCCAGGCAAGCACTCGATTGGGTCCATCGACCAAAACGGCTTTGGGACGATCGATCGCTTGCT
>JBCCUO010000860.1:0-2100 GCA_039196805.1 Planctomycetota bacterium
ATCGATGCGGTCACCAAGATCCCAAGAAAAATCAGCACGAAGCCAAGCATCCAATTGACCAACGTCGGGACGACGAACTGATTCACCAGCGTTGAAAACTGTGCTTTGTCGATCGCGAACTCGGCAGGAAAGTCGAGACCGGCATACGTCAGCTTGATCGATCGAGCCGACCGAGCAGGAAAGACGCCAGGCATGGCGGCTTCCAGCCGCAGCCGGGCCCGTCGACGTTTCAGCGATTCGCTCAAATCATCGTCCGGCGTCTCGTCCAGTTCACGCAGTTCGCGAAGGCGGAGCGTTGGTTCCCAGGCGTCCGCGTCGTACCAGGTCTTGTCATCTAGCAGACCGTTCATCGCTCTTGTCAGGCGATCCGTCCGGATGCGAATGTCCTGACCGTCGGCGATCTGCTGAAGCTGGCCCTTCAAGTCATCCGGCATCGCCGCCGAAATCTTGGACACGGCGGTTCCTTGCGCCTCATCCTTCAAGCCGTCGGCCAATAGTAACTTGAGCTGCGTTCCATTGCGCATGTCCCGCCAGACCACGAAGTCGGTCGTGTAGTCCTCGCGATAGCCGACCAGCGCTAGCGCACCCAGCAAGATCCAGATCGCGATCAGAGCAATCCAAAGTACGCGCGATGAAAACGCCGAATGAAAGGAATCGGCGATCACCGCCAGATAGATGCGCATCAGCAGGCTTGAATCATGGGAAGACTGTCAATCAAGTTCGCGTGCCCATCATCGCCGATGCGGGACGCGAACGCCAACGCGCTCTGGCCTATCAATGTGGCGAGCCGGCCACGATCCAGCAAGGCGGCGTCGGGCGATGGGGCGAAGAGTGAGACAGGAAGATGGGGGACAGGAAAATGGAAGAGGGAGAAGGGGAGATGGATAAGGGAGTCTGAAGATTGGATGAAAGTAGCTTCCCAACCAGAAGCGTCAGCGAAGGATTCCTCGTCAACCCGGCAACAGCCTCTTCTTCGCCAACAGCTAACAGCTAACGAAGGTGCAAAGTGGCGGCGGAGCCGCCGGTGCAGTGCGTCCCACGGCGGAGCCATGGAACGAGTAATGTCGCACGACGTCCTCACGCTTGCCAACCACTCGCCACTCGCCACTCGCCACTCGCCACTCAAGACTCAAGACTCAAGACTCAAGACTCAAGACTCAAGACTCAAAACTCACCCATCGATATCGACCGCGATCACCGTGGCCGTCGCGTGCGTCCGGCAACTTCCTAGACTCAGGTGCAATTGGGCGATTCCCCTGTGGGCGGCCCAGTCGGAAGCGCTGGCAGACAGTTCCAGCATCGGCCCTTGCGCAGGATCGATCGAAACTTCAATCTGGTTCCAGCGGATGCCTTGGTTGTGGCAATGCATTGCTTTCATCGCCGCTTCCTTAGCCGCCCAACGCGCAGCGAAGTGCTGTGTTGCATTCACCCTCTGGACGCAGTGATCAATCTCGGCGACCGAGTAGACGCGTCCCAGGAATTGCTCACCATGAGTATCGATCATACGAGAGATGCGGACGCACTCGACGATCTCCGTTCCGACACCCAGCACAGCCATTCGGACGATATCTAAGACAAGGAAAGGGACGTCAGTGGTCGCAACGTGCCCCGAGTGATACTTGCTATCTTAGACCACACGCGGTCCGAGCGCGGTTCAGTACCCCAGCCGCCACTGCACGCGCTTTCTCTGCCCCTGTTTTCAAGACCGCGTGGACATGGTCCAGGTTGTCCGCCAGATCATCCCGCCTAGCACGAGCGTCGGCAAAGTAGTTCTCGCTCACCTCGGCCACCGCCTTCTTGACTTCGCCATAGCCGAAGTTGCCGCGACGATACATCGCCGCCATCTCCGCGATTTGAGATTCGCTGGCAAACAGTTGGTACAGGTCAAACAGATGGTCGCCTTCGGGTTCCTTGGGATCTTCCATCGGACGACTATCGGTCGTCACGCGCATGATCTGCTTGCGAATCTTTTTGACGTCGCCAAACAGAGGCAAGGTATTGTCGTAACTCTTGCTCATCTTTTGCCCATCCGTACCGGGCACCTTAGCGCCGACTTCTAACGTCATCGCATCGGGAATGACGAAGGTCTCGCCGAACGCG
>JBCCUO010000861.1:0-2093 GCA_039196805.1 Planctomycetota bacterium
GCCACCGACGTCCCAAGTCGGCCCGATAAGGCCTGCGTCCGGGCAAGGAATCCCCCCGGCACGAGCGCTAGTGCCATCGCCAAGCCAACCTGTCGAGCCTGCGAAAACGCCGCGCGTCGCGATTTTGGCCGAGGAACTGCTGCGACTGGCGCGCGAGCTGGATGAGGAATCGGCTACGTCCAACACGATCGGCGACTTGGCCACGCGCATGCGTCAAGAAGCGGGGCGATTGTTACTCCGACTTGAGCCGAGGGCGCGGTATTGAGAACTAGGGCGGAACAATCCGCACGAACTGTCCAAATCCGGTGGTTGGATGGCCGTTGCGAGGTGACGACGATTCGCGGGTCAGCGATAATGCTGACCCTGCACGTCCTCTTTCCCCAATCCACTTGACTGCCTCTTGTCCGGTCCCGAGCCCAATCACTCACCTCGACATCCGCCCTATATCCTGCTCACCGTCGTCGTGACCAGCCTCGTGCTGGCTGGCGGCGTGCTTGCCGACTACTGGAACGCCTTGCCGGCGGATGCGGAGGCCACGTTTGTTGGGCGGGAGAGCTGCATCGACTGTCATCCCGGCGAGTCGCAATCCTTCGCCGGATCGCACCACGACCTGGCCATGGACGTTGCCACCGATGAGACGGTTCTTGGCGATTTCGATGATGCCACGATTGAGCATGACGGCATCGTCAGTCGGTTGTTTCGAGATGGTGACCGCTTCATGGTTCGTACCGAAGGCGAAACCGGCGAAATGGAAGACTTTGAAATCAAGTATGTCTTTGGTGTCGATCCGCTCCAGCAATACATGGTCGAGTTCGATCGCCCCAAGGACCTGCCAAGCGACCAGATCGCGCGGCTTCAAGTCTTGCGGATCAGCTGGGACACACATGCCAAACGCTGGTTCTATTTGCGACCGCCGGACGTCGACGACAAACTTGAGCCCGATGATCCCTTGCACTGGACCGGTATCGCGCAGCGTTGGCAGACGATGTGCGCCGACTGTCACTCGACCGACCTGCGCCGCAATTTTGACGTAGCCACGCAGCAGTATCACACCACGTTCTCCGAGATCGATGTGAGCTGCGAAGCGTGCCACGGCCCGGGCAGCCTGCACTTGGAACTTGCCAATCGCCGATCGCTGTTTTGGGATCGCAATCATGGGTATGGACTAGCCAAGCTGAAAGGAAAAGACCCGACCGCTCAGCTGGAATCGTGCGCACCCTGCCACAGTCGTCGCGGTGTGATGCAGGAAGGTTTTCAGCCCGGCCAGGACTATTGCAACTTCTTTCAACTGGAGAACCTTCGCGAGGAGACCTACCATCGCGATGGGCAAATCAAGGACGAAGTCTATGTCTATGGATCGTTTGTCCAGAGCAAGATGTATCACCAGGGCATCCGCTGCACTGATTGCCACGATCCACACACGGCACAGCTCAAGCACGAGGGCAATGCGGTTTGCACGTCTTGTCATCAACACGCAGCCGGAAAGTACGACGTGCCATCGCACCACCATCATGCCGTCGGGACCGAAGCGGCTCAGTGCGTGAATTGCCACATGCCTCATACGACCTACATGGACGTGGATGCTAGACGGGACCACAGCCTGCGGGTTCCCAGGCCTGATCTTTCGGTCAAGCTGGGAACACCCAACGCATGCTCCGGCTGTCATGTGACTGATCAGCTGGATTCATTAAAGCAGTCCGTTGCACCCGAGGTACTTGAAACGCTGGTCGATTATGCCGACTGGCAACTGGCCGCTGAGGACAACGCGGCGATCGCCGACGCGATTATGACCACGGATCAGTGGTGCGATGACGCCTGCGAAAAGTGGTACGGCGAGCAACGCAAGCAACCGGCCCACTTCGCCGAAGCGTTGGCGGCATTCCGCGATGGCGAGGCATCGGCAGACGATCGGATGCTGCGGTTGATCTTGACCCCGGAGCCCTTCACGCCAAGCCTGGCTCGGGCCACTGCGTTGGCGGAATTCGGTGCCTCGGGAACGCCAAAGTCGCACGTTGCGGCGGCGAAGATATTGGAGTCACCTGAGGAACCCGCTGAGTTACGAGCGGCCGCGGCACAGGCCATGTCGACCGCAC
>JBCCUO010000862.1:0-2089 GCA_039196805.1 Planctomycetota bacterium
CAGCTTGTCCAGGTGAAGCCGCGCGACCTCCTCGTCGAGCTTCTTCGGCATGCGATACACCTCAACCTCGTACTGCTCCGGTCGCTCCCACAGTTCCATCTGAGCTAAGACTTGGTTGGTGAACGAGGTGCTCATCACGAAGCTGGGGTGGCCGGTGGCGCATCCCAAATTGACCAAGCGGCCCTGGGCCAGCACGATGATGCTGCGTCCGGTGTCACTGAAGGTGTAGCGATCAACCGCACCGATGTCGGCCGGCTTGATCGAGTCCTTGGTGACCTTGCCCGCTTCGACTTGCGATTCCAGCCAAGCGATATCGATCTCGGTATCGAAGTGACCGATGTTACAAAGGATCGCATCATTGGGCATGTCCACCATGTGCTCGCCCATGATGATGTCCTTGTTGCCGGTCGTCGTGACGAACAGTCGCCCTTCCTTCGCAGCGTTCTCCATCGTCGTGACCTCGAAACCTTCCATTGCCGCTTGCAAAGCGTTGATCGGATCGATTTCGGTAACGATCACGCGGCAACCGTAACGCTGCAGACTGTGCGCACAGCCTTTGCCGACGTCACCATAGCCGCACACGACGGCGACCTTGCCGGCCAACATGACGTCGGTGGCTCGCTTGACGCCATCGGCCAGCGATTCGCGGCAACCGTACAAGTTGTCAAATTTACTCTTGGTGGCCGAGTCGTTGATGTTGATCGCGGGAACTTGCAAGCGACCCGAACGGGCCAACGCTTCCAGGCGGTGCACGCCCGCGGTCGTCTCTTCGCTGATTCCCTTGACACTTGCCAGCAGCTCGGGGAAGCGGTCATGGCACATGGCGGTCAGGTCACCACCATCGTCCAAGATCATGTTCAGTGGTTCGCCGGACGGGAAATGCAACGTCTGTTCGATGCACCAGTCAAACTCCTCTTCCGTCATGCCTTTCCAGGCGTAGACAGGAATGCCCGCCGCGGCGATGGCGGCGGCGGCATGATCTTGGGTGCTGAAGATATTGCAGCTGCTCCAAGTCACCTCGGCACCCAACTCAACCAGTGTCTCAATCAGGACAGCCGTTTGAATCGTCATGTGCAGGCAACCGGCAATCCGAGCGCCCTTGAGCGGCTTAGATTCGCCGTACTTTTCGCGCAGAGCCATCAGGCCCGGCATTTCGTTTTCAGCGATTTCAATTTCTTTGCGGCCAAACTCGGCCAGCGAGATGTCCTTGACCTTGTAGGGGAGTCGTTGCGTTTCAGCTTGCGACACGTCGTGTTCCTTCTTCAGAACAGGGGGAAAAAGAGAACGGTCGCGTCAGAGGGGTTGCGGACCGATCACGGGGACTCCCGCTGGTTCGCAATCCGCCGAACGCCACCGTCAACAGATTTTCGCCCCATGATAGGCCAGCCTCCTCATTTTGGCAGGGGCTAACTGGATCGCTTGCCGTTGATCGACCGCATCCCGCCTAAATGTCGTCGGCGACCAGTCGCGTATCGGGGTGGGCGGCATGCCAGCCGAACCAGAACGCTCGGTGAGCCGGTAGTCTTGGCAGCGAGCGGTCGGGCTCCTCCAAAGAGGCGATCGCACCTGCAGTAACGAGCCACTTGGAACCGTCGCGAGCGATCAATTCGCTGTCCGAAAGGAGCCGTTCGAATTGCTGGTCCTCCGCCTGGTAAACGCGGCTCGCACCGGAGGAATCGGTGAGAATCACGTACCTGGTTCTTTGTGACTCGGCGTGGAAGACGGGGCGCTTTGCCAAGAATTTGGTGGCGTACGCAAGCGCGCGATCCGTCCCTGCCAATCGCACGATTAAGACGGAATCCTTATTGAGCAACCGGTCATCCTGTGTCGGAACCGGAAACATCAACTCATCCGTGGCAAAGTAATCGCGATAGGCCGCTCCTTCGCGGTAGTCACGTCGATGGCCGGTGTTCACTGATAGAACTGTCGTCTTTGGATGCGTCGCTTTCCACTTGCCCCAGGTCGTGGTCACGACATGATGCGGACGCAGTCGGATGCCTTGATCGACCAAGGGTCCGACGACTGGCTCGCCCCTGATCGTCGACCAGAGCGACTTCGTATTGTGATCGTACATCAGCTTGTTGGACCG
>JBCCUO010000863.1:0-2082 GCA_039196805.1 Planctomycetota bacterium
ATTCTCGCCGCGTCCCACGCGCGTTCCAGGTTCACCGGAGTTCCCGTCCGCATTGAATTCAAAACGGCTGTTCGCCAACCGGAGGCTAGCTTGATGCACTTCGATTGGGTTGAACGAGGCGAACCCACCCTCGATTCTCGTGATGCCGCCCGCGCCCGCGATGACCGCATTGTCAATGCTTGCCGCTGATCCGTGACCAACGTAGATGCCGCCCCAGTCGCCCGCGCTAATGCCATCAGCGGAACTACGCGAGTTGGTGTCGAACGTACCACCTGATCCGTAGCGTTGGTCTTCCAAACTCGTGAAAACGATCGGCAGATCGGGAGTTCCTTCGGCAATCAAATTCGCCCCGAACCGGGACTCAATCCGTGCGCCGTCAATCTTCAGGACGGTGCCAGGGTCCAAGCGGAGACTGGCGTCCAATCGACTTTGGAGCGACTCACCTTCGCTCTCCAGCGGTGTCGTTCCTTCGCTGGCGCGATCGACAAAGCTCGTGCTGCTTGCATTCAGCTGTGCAACCAACCGGAACTCTCCGGGAAGATTGGTTAGCGGATCGATCTCGGCGCGGTACAACCGCCGCGACACGAAGTCGCTGCCGGCAGAGACAGCGGGCAATTGACTCAACTGGACGCCGCCAGGCGCGGTTAGTGTGACCGGGAGCGTGGGTTGACTAGCTGCAGACTCCAGTCCAGTCGAGCTGACGTTGGTCAGTCGATACGTGTAAGTGCCAGCTTCTACGTTGCCTGACGGAGTGGTTGTCGACCGAACCAATAGCGAAGATGGAGCTGATGAAATCAGAATCGGGCCACCGGCGGTGCCCTGAATGCTCAAGTTCTCAGTCAACACGTGTGTGATGTCGGTGTCGTCCAGCCGAGTGGTTGTCGTGATCGGCTGCAAGACATCACCGGTTCGCGTGGTCACGCGAATGAACAAGCCATTGATGCTGTTGTCGACAATGGTGTTGCCCGAAATGTCTGGGCCCACACGGTCGTACTCAGGCGTGAAAGATCCGGATGCTTGGTAGAAGGGGTCGGTGAAGCGTGTCTCGGCAAACGTATCGGGTGTTGCCGCGATCGCTGCATCAGCACTGTTGCTGATGTGCGAGTTGATGATTGTCGGACGGGTGATGGCCATGTCGATCGGGCTGACGACGACCTCTCGGCCACCAATCGAAACCGAGCCACCCCCGTAGCGCAGATCTGCGTACTGCAGGTGATTCAAGAAGACGCCTTCGTCCTCGCGGTTGCGCCGTTGTTCGTCGGCAGTGTCCAAGTCGCCACGGAAGTCGATTCCACCCCAGTCACCCGCCTGCGGTGCCGGAGTGAATCCGATGTCGTTGCCTGCGCCCAGTGTGTCGTCGTTCAGGCTGGTGAAGTACACCGAGCCCTCGACGATGGCGCCCGTGGCATCGCGGACCGGTAGTCCATTGCTGCCAACAATCGTTGGGGTTCCCAAGACTTGCAGCGCCGAGTCGCTGACGTCGATCAAAGGCGACACGCTGCCGACACCGATTCGCGCTCGGCTCATCTTCAGCACTGCGCCCGAGTCGATCACCAGACGGACGCCCTGGGGCAAGTCCAGTGACGCTCCGTCTGCTAACGGCACGCCATTGTTCGCGAAGCCGATCTGATAGCTAAAGTTGTCTTGAGCCGTTTCCAAACGTCCGTCGATGCCACCATTGCCGATCACACGAATCGTATCGCCGGGGCTTGCTGCGGCGATTGCTTGATCGATTTCCGTGTACGGATTGCCAACGGTGCCCAGGTTGCCGCCGGTAATGACTGCGGCCTTGTCGACGTACAGCGTGTTGTTGGGATCATTGGGGACAAACCAGAAATCGTAGACGCCACCGGGCGTGCCGTCGTTGTCACCATCCAGGGGAACTCCCGTGGTGTCAGTGATCCCGGTCGCAGCGGTCGGGCGGAAGTCCAATCGCAGCTCGTACTCCCCTTCGCTCAGTCCGCCGAAGCCGCTGTTTTTGATGTTCGGGTCGTACTCTGTGTTGCCCTTGGCGCTAACGCCGATGTAATACGTTCCGGCGGGAACTTCCAGGTCGATCAGAGAGTCGTTGCTGAAGTAGTC
>JBCCUO010000864.1:0-2076 GCA_039196805.1 Planctomycetota bacterium
GAACTTGCCGGGAAACTCCAGGTGCCGTTGCATCACGTCTTGCTCTGGCGATTCGACCACGCTCAAATCCCGCCGCACGTGATGCCGTCGCTGACCGCTGAGCTGGCCGAACGGCGACAAGACTGGCAGTCGGCCGAAGAGCATTGTCGCCGCGTTGCTGAGCTAGCGTCCGACTTGGCCTGGCCCCTCGAATTGCTAGGGTACATCTCAATGCGCCGAGGCGAGTTGGACGTTGCCGCCAGGCACTTCGAGGCGGCGCTGAAGAAGTCGATCTTTAGCGATCAATCGATTCGACTGGGCACACACTGGGCGACCCACAAGGATGCCAAGTTCTCCGCCGCCATGCTGAGCCGGATGGAACGTCGACCCGAAGACCAAGAGTACTGGGAGTGCTTGCGAATCGAAGACACTTCGCAGCGTCGACAAGAGGTCGCCAAGCTGTGGGCTCGCCGTGGCGATCAGGCGGATCAAGCCGGCCGCCACGCACAGGCCTACCAGCACTCCTAGTCGGCCGGCTGGGACTTGGGGGCCGAGCCGATGGCACTGTACGGCGAACTCCTAGATAAGATCGGCCGATCGGCCGCCGCCGCCGGTTGGAAGGCGCGAGCCGCTTTGGCCAAGACGCATCGCGAGTGCCTGGCCGCTCGCTACGGCGTTTGAATCATTGAGCCGCCGTTCGGCTCAGAGAATCTCTTCTCGCAGCCGTGTCAGCAAGTCGATCGCTTGACCAATCTCATCCAACTGGCGTTTGGGATCCTCGGGGATCTCGCGTTCGATCGTCAGCGGGCCGCGATAACCGATTTCTTTAAGCGTCATCAAGTACTGACGAATGTCAACGTCGCCCTGGCCGAGTGGCACTTCCTGCCCCCAAGTTATTCCTGGTTGATCACTCCACTTGCCATCTTTGCAGTGGACACTGCGCACGTGCGTGCCCACCTTCCGAAGCGCCTCGATCGGTTCGCCGGTTCCATACAGAATCATGTTTGCCGGATCGAAGTTGATTTTCAGGTTGTCGCGGCCCACCTGATCGATGAATGTCAGCAACCCCTCCGCAGACTCTTGCCCGGTTTCCAGATGTAAGAACTGCTGATTGGATTGGCAGTGATCGCACAGTGTCCGCGTGACATCCACGATTCCCTGGTAGCCTTCCGCACCCGGATCATGGGGAACGACGCCCAAGTGCAGCGCGACGGTGTCGCAGCTGAGATGCTTTGCGAAGTCGGCGATTTCAATCATCTCCGCCAGGCGACTGTCGCGGGTCGCCAGCGGCACCAATCCGATCGTCCGCTCAACCGTGGGTATATCCGCGTAGCTTTCCCCGTCGAACCCGCCAAACACGGCGGTGCAAGTTACCGATATTGATTCCAGCTGCCCCAGCAATTCCGAGGCTGTCTCTTGATCGCGTTTTCCCGCGTGCGGCGCGTGCAGCTGAATGGTCGGCAACCCCAACTGGGCGATCACATCCCAGGAGACTCCCAGTCCCGCGTCCACAGAAGCAAACACACCGATCGGCCAGTCAGACATGAATTAAGCATCTCTCAATGAGGGAACGTAACGCAGCGATTCAGATCGCTCTCGCCGGTAAGCTACCACAGGCGTAGAATCGCGTGTTATCAGGCGACCCACCAATCAATCGGTTAGGAAGGAAGACCATGGGGAATCGAATCTTGCGATCAGGTCACGTCTTGGGAATGGCTTGCCTGGTCGTGGCCTTCAGTGTGGCTTCACTGGCCACTGAGCCCGATCCGCCCAAGGGAATTGATCTCTTGGACTTGCCCCAACTGTCACCACCGCAGACCGACCCGCCCAAACCTCGGCGCGAACAAGAGGCGACACCGAAGGATCAGCCCGTGCCACGCCAGCTGAAGGTTCCTGATCACTTCATTCCACAACCGACTTCGGATCCGAACTCGCCGATCCTTCGTCGTTTCCGCGAGGCAATGGAGCACGGAGACCGGCTTCCTGTGGGACCAACGGGCGATTCGGTCGCTGACGATTTGATGGACGTGGCAAGACAGCGTCCAAGTGCGGCCAGCCGACTCCGTCAAGCCTTCGATTCGATGCCACCGACTTCCC
>JBCCUO010000865.1:0-2075 GCA_039196805.1 Planctomycetota bacterium
CATCGATTACGTCGCCGCGCAGCTGCGTTATAGGCCTATTGATCTCTTCCGTCCCATGCAAAAAAAGAACGCCCACGCCAGCAGATGCTGATGAGGGCGTTTCGATGGCTGATCGTGACTTCGTTGCTTAGACAGCGAACGTGGCCAGTTGTTCTTGGAAGTTCTCGCTGACCTTGCGGACGTTCTCGCCCGCTGCCTTGGTCGTTTCGACTTCACGCGACGTCTGGTCGGCGATCGAGTTGACTTCGAAGATACTGCGGCTGACTTCCTCGGCTGCCAACACCGTTTCTTCGACGCTGTTGGAGACCGTTCCGGTCAGCTCCGCGGCTTCTTCCAGTCGCTGCGTCACTGATTCGATCGTGGTCTGCTGATCAGCGACCGCTTCGGAGGTTTCGTTCGTGCACTGTCGCACGCTCTGAACAACCGATTCGATCTCTTGCATGGCGTGGACCACTTGTCCCGAGATGCCTTGGATCGATTCGATTCGGCGACGAATCTCGGTGGTCGCGTCAGCGGTTTCTTTCGCCAACAGTTTGACTTCAGAGGCAACCACTGCGAAGCCCTTGCCGGCCTCACCCGCCCGACTCGCTTCGATCGTCGCGTTCAAGGCAAGCAAGTTGGTTTGCTCGGCAATGTCCTTGATCACGTTGACGATGTCACCGATGCCATCGGCGGCTGATTCCAGTTCCTTAATCTGAACACCGCCGTCGGCTGCCAATTGAGCAGCGTTGTTGGCGATCTTAGCCGACTCGATCGTGTTGTCTGCCACGTTCTCCGCTTTGGACTTCACCTGTGCCGAGGCGTCAGCGATTCCCTGAACCGTTTCACTAACCGTCTGCAGCGACGTTCGCATGGACGAAAGCGACTGGCTCATTTCCTCGGCAGCGGCCGATACCGTTTGGCTCTGCGATGACGTTGCCGTCGCCGCTTCGCGAACCGTGTCGGCGGTTTCTCCCAGTCCCTTGGAGACCGTACCCAGTTCATCGGAATTGGATCGCATGTTGTTGATCATCGAACGCAAGTTCGTGACCATCGAGTTGATGCCGCCCTGAAGTTTGCCGACTTCGTCTTCGCTGGTTACGGTCAGTTCGTGACGCAGGTCGCCTTCGACCAGTCGAGAGAACGCTTCGCTGGCAAGTGCCAAAGGACGCAGCAGGGACTTGTTGAGAACCCAAACCAGGATGACGGTCGCCAGGATGATGAATCCGGTCACGATGCCCAGGCCTTTCATGCTGGCAGCGGCCAGTCGAGCGTCCGCGGCATCCAGCGACTGGATCACTTCGTAAGCACCGTGCAAGTCACCCACGGCTAGGTTTTCCAGATGGTGTCCCGTTCCATCAATGCCTTCGTCGTTGCCCCACAGCTCTTGCGAGTTGGCCGGGTCGCCGTGGCACATCAGGCATTCTTGCGAGAGGCGAATCGGGCGGAAGTAGCGAACGACGTTCTGCCGCTCGTCAATCTCCGAGTATTCGGTGTTCGACTTTGACGCGGCAAAGTGATTTAGGGCCCGTGTTTCGATTTCATCGGGCTTGTTGTTCGAGTTTCGGGGATCAAAACGAGGCGTCTTGAATTCGTAACCACCTTCCTTGGACTTCAGCATGACAGCCTGCCAAGCAGCGACGATCGGAACGGTCGACAAGACGCGATCCAGTTCGCCTTCGGCTGCCCATTGGGCCACTTCCGTTTGGTCGAACACCTTGTGTTTCCAGTTGTCGCTCATTCCTTGGCGAATCGACTCGGCCATGTCGACCACACGACGCGCCTGAGCGATGGTGTCCTCTTTAGCCGCTCCGCCGACTTCGCTGCGGAACATCCACATGAACGCGAATCCGACCAGGACAAGTTGAGCGACGACAACGCTGACAAGCTTGACGCGCATGCTTCGGTTGTTAAACCAGCGAATGAAACTCATGGTGATGCACACCCTTAACAGGAGGAATTGGGTACTGACGTCAAGGTGCCTCGGATTGGGCGCGCCCCCCATGTACTCGCTGCCTCTCACGCTCCCCCACGGGCGGGCGACTGCGGAATCGACTTGGGTTCGCTGTATCCAGGTAAACACGTTGAATTGGTAC
>JBCCUO010000866.1:0-2074 GCA_039196805.1 Planctomycetota bacterium
CGAAACTGGGACTGCGTCCCAGCCTATCGAAATCCACCGCTTCGCGGTTCTGGATTCGCCGCGGTCACAGATTGAGCTGCCCACGAGTCTCGTCTTTGTCGCTCAGGCTATGCAACCTGGTCTGCTCCGGTCATCGTCACCAATGGCAAGGTGATGTTACGCCACTTGCCGTCGTCACCTTTGTGCAGCACCACGGCGGACATCTGGCCGATCAGCACATACTCTCGGCTTGGGACTTTGTACGAACGCCCATCGTTCATGCGAATCGTCACGGGTCCCGCTTCGACGAGTGCTTTTAGCTCTTCCGGGTCCATTCGTATTGCTCACTCCAGATCATTGTCGCCCATCACCCTTCTTTGATCTTAGCGTCATCCTAGAAGCGCAACGTCCGGCGACTCTCTTAAGCAAACCGTTTCAATGACTCGTCGATCAATCGCACCGCCTCGTCGATGTGCGCGTCGGTCGTCGTCGCCGGTGGCGGCAGGAACCGAATCCGCGTCGGATTCGATCCGCAAACAAAACCCAACACGCCAACCTCGAACATGATGTCCATCAGCTTCTTTGCGGATTCGAAGCTACCGTCGGCCGGGGTCATTGCGATCATCATCCCTTCGCCGTAGGGGCCCCGAATCAAGCCGTCGTGCTTGCTGGATAGCTCCGCCAAGGCTTGAGCAAACCGCTGATGCCGACGTTCGTTCTGGCCGTCTTTGCCAAAACAGCCGTTCTCTTCCAAGGCATCCAGCATCGCCAATCCCGTGGCGATCGACGACGAGGATCCCGTGAACGTCTGACTGAGAATCGGACCCTTCGGCTTGAATTCAGCGCGATAAAGTGTGGCGCAAACCTGGGTGATTTTGCCGACCGTCACGATGTCCGCGTATTGGTCCAAGCCGTAATGCTGAAACGCAAACGGCTGGCTCGTACGCGAGAACGATTGGACTTCGTCAAAGATGATCGGCACGCCCGCTTCTCGGAGCGGCTCGCAGAGTGCCGCGAAGAATTCGTGACTGCCGGGATAGTAGCCTCCTTCGCCGGCAATCGGTTCGGCCCAAAACGCCGCGTACCGACCCGGGTGTCGGCTCAACAGCCGATGCAATTCGTCGACCGCCCAGCGAGAGCTTCTTTCCGGATGTTCGGGATCCAAGAAGGGCAAGTAGTCGACCGCCAGTGCCAGCGGCAAACCCATTCGGTATTTGGGACGGTCGGTGATGGCGGCCATCGCCAGCGATCGCCCGGCGAAGGCATTGTCGAACGCGATCACTCGGTCGGCAGGCGATTGATGGTGCAGCGCAATCTTGATTGCGTTCTCGTTGGCCATGGCGCCGCTCGTGCTTAGCAGCACGTGCTCCAGCGGCGCGCCCGACTGGCTGGCCAGCCGAATCAGTCGTTCGGCCATCTGAACACTGGCGGGGTGTTGCTGGAGATTCCCCTGCATCACCGTATCTTCCAACGCGGCGTCGATACTGGCATCGATCATTCTTGCATCGCTGTGGCCGCACCCGTGGACACCAATGCCGCCAATGAAGTCCAGCTTCACGCTGCCGTCGGCCAACTCCACGTACGGCCCTTTGCCGATTCCGGCGGAGAGGTAAGGCCAGATCATGGGACCACCTTTGGTTGCCGCCATCCGATCCAGCAAATCCTGGTAGCTCGCCGCCAATTCTGGATTAGCCCCGCGAACACCGCCCAAGTCATCGGTATGCTCAGCGACCGCTTCAGCAATCAACCGCTTTGCTTCGGTCACGCGCGGATCACGCTTGAGGGATTCAGCGTGCAGGCCAGAGGTTCTGTCGGTCGAAAGCGTCTCGGACAACGATCTTCTCCATGAACGGCGTGTTGGTTCAGCCTCAGCCCAAATCTCGAGTTTGAAGTTGCGCACTTCGTTAACTGGAAACGGTTTGCATCGCAAATCACATCCAGCTGAAATCACTCTCCCTCCGGGAGAGTCGGCCTCCAAGGGCCAGGGCTTTTAACATGTTGGAGATATTTACTAAACCCCCAGGGTCCCCCTGGTTCACAGTACGTCGGCACACGGAGGTGCGGCATGTCGGGAAAAATGATGTTGGATCGATTC
>JBCCUO010000867.1:0-2072 GCA_039196805.1 Planctomycetota bacterium
GACGATCTGAACTACGAGGACGTGGTTGCCGAAATCCGCGACTACTTGATTGCTCGCCGCGACCAATGCGTTGATCAGGGTATTATGCCCGAGCGAGTTTGTTTGGATCCGGGGATTGGTTTCGGCAAGAGTCACCAGCAGAATTTGCAACTGCTTAGGGCGACTGAGACATTTGTTGACTTGGGCAGTCCGCTTCTGATCGGGCACTCACGCAAGGGTTTCATTCGCAAGACGCTCGGGGACGCCTCCGCGGACCCGCTGGCCGGAACGCTGGGGGTCACGCTGGCGGTGGCCGCCGCCGGGGCACACGTTGTCCGGGTGCATGACGTTGCCGAGTCGGTCCAGGCATTGAAGCTTTTTCGTGCCAGTCGGCCCTGAGCGGATCGTGGCAATTTTCCGGGTGCTGCCGTCACCCGGTTGCCGAATCCGCAGATTCGCCCAATAGTGTCTGGAAACCGTCCTTTCACCAGCCACCTCCGATCCACAAAGCGAATCGACCATGAGCGTTTTGGTTCAGCAAGAAGCTCCTGATTTCCAAGCCGAAGCCGTGATGCCCGACGGCCAGTTCAAGCAGATCTCCTTGAGTGACTATCGCGGCAAGTATGTGTTGCTGTTCTTCTGGCCACTCGACTTCACTTTCGTATGTCCAACGGAAATCATCGCGTTCAGCGATGCCGCTGCCGAATTCGAAGCGTTGGACGTCCAGATTTTGGGTGTCTCGGTGGATAGTCATTTCACTCACTTGGCCTGGACCAACACGCCACGCGACCAGGGCGGGATCGGCAAGACGGCCTATCCATTGGTCGCCGATTTGAACAAGCAGATCAGTCGTGAATATGACGTGCTGCTGGATGGTGGCATTGCCCTTCGCGGACTGTTCTTGATCGACAAAGAGGGATTGGTCCGACACCAGGTCGTCAACGATCTTCCTCTCGGACGTAGCGTCGATGAAGCGTTGCGAATGGTGAAAGCGCTGCAGTATTTTGAAACCAACGGCGAAGTCTGTCCGGCGAACTGGAAAGAGGGCAGCCGCACGATCAAGCCAGGCGTGGACGAGAGCAAAGAGTTCTTCAGCGCCGAATACGCCAACTAGACAGCGTCATGTGGAAACCTGAATCGTTGGGACAGGCCGCCTGGATCGATTCCGGGAACGCCTGGTCGGTCCGCGCCCCCGGTGGTGAGGATGGGATTCAGGTGGTTGACGGCGCAATCGAGGTGCGTTGCCTACCGACCGGTAAGTCGACACTACCGATTGCGTCGGAGCAGTTTGTGCGCGGGGACCAGTGGCACATCACTTACCCGCAAGGCGACGGCGAATTCGCGGTCGAGACTGTGTATCGGGTGGTGACATCGACGGCGAATCAGCTGATCTTGGAAGTTACCTATGCTGTCCAGACCGATCGTTTGGACAGTCACCCGACGCTTGATCTGGTTTCCGAAGGAGATGGCTATCGCTGCGTGACGCCCGCTGGGGCGGAGCTCACCGGTGCCGAGAGTGACATTGGAGCTTCCGCGATCACCGAGGTGATGAATGGCGACGTGTCGGTCAGCATCCTATTGGGACCGCGGGACTATCCGTTCACGTTGGATCTTTCTGACGACAATCAGATTCGCCTGCGGTTGTTCGGTGACTTCTTGGAAAAAGGGGTGATTCGAAAGGCTCGGCCTTGGATCGTGATCGAGCGTGGCGACGACGCTGGCAACGATGATCGGCTGACGGAGATTTGGCGACAGCTGTGCGAGTCTCCTTTGCCGCTGACCGCCTAGCGGAGGGGAGTCCATTGACGCTCTGCGATCGCGCCGAAGACTTTGCCGATCATGTGCTGGATCACTACCGAGATCCCTATCACTGGGGGCGATGTGAGTCGCCGACCCACGTGGGAGAAGGAAGACTGCCACTGTGTGGTGCGATGATTCAGATCACGCTCCGCGTGGAAAACGAGATCATTGAAGAGGCTTGGTTTGATCAGCGCGGCGGGTGTGTGGTCAGCCAAGCGGCCGCGTCGGCTCTGGTCGAGCGGATTGAGGGTGTCTCGATCAAAGAGGCACGATCGTTGACGCCCCAGCAGCAC
>JBCCUO010000868.1:0-2061 GCA_039196805.1 Planctomycetota bacterium
CAAAATCGTCCTTGGTCGCTAGAATCGGCGACCTTTGACGGTCCGAGGGCGATGGGTCGGTGATCCGAATCAAGGTTTAATGTCCTGCCTGGGCGTCTGGATAGTCTGTTTTTTCACTCGCAGCGACGGAGCCTCGCAGGCGTGGCCACCTACAACACAAGCGACTTTCGCAAGGGACTCAAGGTTCAAATTGACGGCGATCCCTACTTGATGACGGACATGCAGTTCGTCAAGCCTGGCAAGGGAAATGCATTCTACAAATGCAAGCTGAAGAATTTGATCCGGGGCACAACGCTGGATCGTACCTTCAAAGGGGGCGACTCGCTGGAGTCCGCCGACGTGGAAACCACCGAAGTTTCGTTCTTGTATCGCCAGGGCGAAGACTATGTCTTCATGGACGGGCAAACTTACGAACAATACGAAGTTGCGAAAGACGTCGCGGGCGACATCTGGAAGTACTTGAAGGATGGGATGAGCTGCACGATGACGCTGTACAACGGCAATGCGATCATCGTCGAACCGCCACTGCAAGTCGAGCTGGAGATCACCGAGTGTGCTCCCGGCACCAAGGGTGACACGGCAACCAACGTGACCAAACCCGCGACCGTTGAATCAGGTGCCGAGTTCACCGTGCCCGGCTTCATCAAAGTGGGTAACGTGATTAAGGTCGATACGCGAACCGGCAGCTATGTCGAACGCGTCAGCAACTGACTGAGGCGGTCCCCCTGAAAATGGTCGCCTCCTTTGGTCAACACGCTTTTTCTGCCTGAACTGCGAGAGATGCTGCTTGAGAACAATCAAGCAGAGCTGGAGGAGTTTTGCATCGCGCTGAATGCCGGCCGCACGGCCGAGTTCATGGAGGGCCTGAGCGACAGCGAAGCCTGGCAAGTCCTCCAGCACGCGGCGCCCGAACGCCGCGTGGAGATCTTCAGCTATATCAGCCCGGTCAGCCAGACAGCGATGCTGCAGGAGCAGGACGTGAGCGAAGTCGCCACGCTGGTCGAGGCGTTGGCCGAAGATGACCGAGTTGACCTCCTTCAGGAACTGACTGACCAACGCGTCGCGAAAATTCTGCCGCTGCTGCCGGTGGAAGAACGCCGCAACATCCAGCGACTCGGTTCGTATGCCGAGGGCACGGCCGGGTCGTTGATGACGACCGAGGTTGCCAAACTGGAAGAGCGACTGACCGTCCAACAAGCTTTGGATGAACTCCGCCGGCGATCGAGCGAACTGGAAACGATCTATTATCTGTACGTCGTCGACGACGACGACATCTTGCGCGGCATCGTCTCGGCTCGGCAGCTCGTCTCCGCGCTGAGTCGCCCCGAACGGACGCTCGGCGACATGATGGAAACGGACGTCGTGGCCGCCAAGAACGACGAGGATCAAGAGTCCGTTGCGGAAAAAGTGGAACGCTACAACTTGCTGGCGATTCCCGTGGTCGACGACGGCCATCGCTTGCTGGGCGTGATCACCCACGATGATGTCATCGACGTCGTCCGCGAGGAATTGACCGAAGACGTTCAGCGAATCGCGGCGGTGGCGCCGCTGGAGCAAGGCTTTCTTGAAATCGGCCTGCTCAAGCTGTCATGGAAGCGCGGGCTCTGGCTCACGATCTTGTTCATCGCCGCGCTGTTGACCGCGTTCGCGCTCCGGCACTACGACGCGGAACTGGAGACGTATGGTTGGCTGGTGTGGTTCATCCCGCTGATCATAAGTGCCGGAGGCAACTCAGGAAGCCAGTCAGCAACGTTGGTGATCACCGCCATGACCAGTGGCGAGGTTCGACAAGGTGACTACGCAACGATCATCCGCCGCGAACTTCTGGTCTCGCTTCTGCTGGGCGGGTTCCTGGCAGCGATCGGATTCATCGTCGCCTGCTTCGCCGCTCCTTCGATCCACGCGGCATGGGTCCTGCCGATCACGTTGCTGTCGGTGATTCTGTGCGGCTGCCTCTGTGGCGCGATCTTGCCGCTATTCTTCAAGAGGCTCGGTCTCGATCCGGCCATGATGAGCAACCCGTTCGTCGCCGGAATCGTCGACATTCTGGGAATCGTGATC
>JBCCUO010000869.1:0-2049 GCA_039196805.1 Planctomycetota bacterium
CGCTCGCGATCTTGCTCTTTCGGCCGACGAACCCCAAGAGTCGCGCAATGTTTGGCGACAGGACTCGTTTGGCAGAGCACAACTGCCTACCGTGGCAAATAGCGTGGGACTCTCACCCGATTTGGACGATCACAACGTCAGTGAGAACCACTTTGATGTGTTTTTTGGCCATTCGCTTGGTCTCATGAACCAAGCCTTCGGCGATATGTTCCTACGACCAGAGGCTGGCGCACCTGCCGTGGCAACCGATCCTACGGATCTAAACGGAGCGGACAATATCGAAGCTACTCAGGGAACAGCACTTGGTGCCCCACGCCCCGATAACGATCTCGCCTCGGCAACCTATCCTTGGCTCAATTGGAATAATCGCCCCTTCGTCAGCGAGAGCGAACTGCTGCAGGTGCCGGCTTGGAGCAGTGCCGATTTGCTGCGCAAGTTCTCGTCGCTCGATCGCTTCAATCAAGTGGATCCCTACATCAACGAAGGGGCCATCGGCCCCAACGACACGCCGGTTCCCATGCAAGCCATTGTGGCCGACTTTGCCGATGACCAGACGCAAAACACCGTGATGGTGGATGCCGAAGCAACCAACCGCGCGCGATATCGCGCCCATACTGCGATGTTTGGCAGCTTGCAAAACATGTTGCAATCTTCGAGCTTCCGCGCTTATTCTCAGCTAACTGGAACGGATAGCAATAACCAACAAGTGCCTGTGCCGGTTGGTGCACCAAACTTCCACCGGCTACTCGATTACGTACACACGCCGTCGCGTTTCGTCTCCACCGATACGTTGCTCGATCCAGTGGCATTTAGTGTGGCTGGTAATTTGAACGACCCCGCCGACGATGTATTCTCGGCAGCCGATCCACGCAGCGGTTTGCTGTCTCCCTTTAATCGGGTGCCGAACTACCGTGAGCCAGGCAAGATCAACATCAATACGCTCGTTGGTCGACGCTCCGGCAATCAAGCTTGGTCGGACGTGTTCGATGGATTGATGCACCGTCTTCGCGATTCCGATCCCAATCCAAACGCGGGGCTCAATTCCATTTACGGTCACTTCGGTCCAGCGTGGCGCGACGTCGTGACTAGCCGTCGTGGGTATGTTGCACCGCCAGCCTTTACCGGCATCGATCTGGTGATGGACAACAATAGCCCAACGTTCTTCGGCAACCCCTTCCGCAGCGGCGGCGCTGGCGACCTTGTGCCCTTAACCCCGATGGTGCAACGCTTCAGCATCGATGCATCGATGCTCCGTTCGCATCCCTACCAGCCTGGTCAAGGATTACAGTGGGGCGGACAAGGCGACAACAATCAAAATGGCCTGATGGACGATACCCGAGAGGCCATCGGCGTGCAATTCAACAAGAATCCGCAGCTTGCTTCGGTACCTTTGTTTAGCGAACTGAGCACTACTCCTGCCGTCGATGCGACACGCAACAGTGCGATGCACACGATGCCGCTAACGCGGGTCGACAACATGACAACCACACGAAGTGGTGTGTTTGCCATCTGGGTAACGGTGGGTTACTTCGAAGTACTCCCGGCACCGAACTGGAACAACAACGAGGATGGCGTTGTGGATCGGTTTACGAACCAAGCAGGCGGAGATGCCGATCGCGCATTCGAGCTCTACAAGAAGGTCTACCCACAAGGTTACCAGCTTGGCAGAGAACTCGGCAGCGAAACCGGCGACATCGACCGACACCGCGGGTTCTACCTGATCGATCGCACGCGACCTTCGGCCTTCAAGCCGGGTGAGGACGTGAACGTCGAGAATACGATCCTACTGCGGCGCCGCATTGAATAGCGAAAGGCTCAGCCACCACCCTAACCCTCACCTCAGGGGGAGGGAATTGAGTTCTACTCATCGCCGAACACGCGAGTGCTTTCTTCCTTGCGGATCGGTTGAGGAATGTCGTCGGTGCGAACTTCAACGGCCAGGCGTTGGTCGCCCGGACGGATGCCTTGCACGTCAATCCGGAAAGTAACCTCGGCCTTGGGGCCCAAGCTGGAAATCGGTTCGAAGATCACTCCTTCAGGCCTCACGGC
>JBCCUO010000870.1:0-2049 GCA_039196805.1 Planctomycetota bacterium
AGCGTTTTGCCGAAATGATTCATCGAGAACGCCAGCGTCTCGCCCTGCCGCCGGACTATGCGGCGCGGATCGAGAAGTTGGGGGCGGAATCGCATTGGCAAATGACCCAGGAGTCTCAACAGGACGACGCTGAGTTTCGCCGAACTCCCAACGCCATCAAGGGGAGACGATCGCTTCAGCTCCGCGGAGCTGCAACGTTGGTTGACGAAGCCGACGACAACCGCAGCGTTCGCATCAGTGAAGACGGAGAGTTCGGTTGCTTGATTGAGGCCAATGGGAATCAGAGACCTTTCGTCGGCGACTTCACGCTTTCCATGTTCGTTCAGCCGACTCGTCTGCACAGCGGTACGATCCTAGTCGGTCGCCGCTGGTCAGGACCGGACGAGGGTCTCTCGCTAGTCGCCAGTCTCTACACGCCGCCGGGGCGATTGGCTCGGCATGGCGGTTCGTTTCCACGTCCGGGCATGATCACGCGTGTTAGCGATCCCCCCCGCTGGCAGCACGGACGCGAAGACATGATTGAACATGTGATGATGCCGTTGCGATGGAGCCACTTGACCCTTCGCCGCCAGCATGACCGGCTTTCGCTTTGGATCAATGGACGCTCGATCCATGAACGGACCGTCGCTCAAGCGACGCCCGATTTCAAAACGCTTGTATTTGGCAGCAACAACGCCAACGTGAACACAAGCGACTGGGTCCAGCGTGTGTGGGTGGGATACATCGACGAAATCGTTCTCTTTGACCGCGCACTCGACGATAACGAACTGGTCTTGCTGCTTGGTGTGCCGAACCTGGAGGGCTCGTCGACGAAATCTTTGTGACTTCACGATTTAGCTGTTAGGCAAGCTGTGACGACGGCATAAGTCTTACGTAACGGTCCCATCTCCGTCTCTTCGACCGTCCAGCCGTCCTCATTCGAGAAGATTCCACAATGGCGCAAACTGCTCTTCGATCCTTTCTTTTTGCAACCCTGCTCACTTCGGGTGTTCTGGCCGTCAGTTCGGCGAACGCCGAGATGGTGATCGACTTGTCCTCGTCAAACACCGGCGCGAGAATCGGGAACGCGGGTCCGGAGTTCAAATTCAACGTCAGTGTGGACGGTACGGGTAATTTTTTGCTTGACTCTGCGACCGGACTTCCAGGCCCAGCGTCGGCGACGGTGACTGGTTCGACAACCGATGCAAGCTTGTTCGGCTCTTCCTTCTCCGTGGCTCTAAGTGGCGGCAGCGGAAACACGCTTGGTTTTCACGGTGTTAATGGCGGGTTCGGAGTCACCGGCGGGGCCAATAACTTTCGAATCGATGGGGCTCAGCAGATCTTCGCCACCTTTGATGCGACCTCACTTCCGGCAAACTACGGCGTCCAATTGACTGGCATTCAATCCGACTTTACCGCTGCATCCGGAGACATTGCGATCGGCGGATCGAGCTTTGCCATCACGAACGCTTTGAGCGGTTCGTTCATTGATGTCGCCAGCGCCACGCTGCCATCGACAACCTTGGTCGCATTCGGTGCAGCCAATGGAGCTGATTACCGAGTGGATCAATTACGGTTTGCACTCGGACAGGTGACCGCAGTCCCTGAACCATCAACATTCGGTTTGGCAGCCCTTGTAGGTACCGCAATCGCGTATCGCCGTCGTCCGAAGGTCGTGTCGCTGTACTCGCGCCATGCTCGCCCTTGATCCTGCACACACGGGATTCGGCCACCGTCGATCCGAGCAGGACTCGCCTGAGCTCCCGCTCTAGCCGAGAATCGGAAGCTGTTCCGAATCGTGAAATCGTCTCGTTGTCCCTCAAACGCACTGAGTCGAGCCCGATCATTTGCCGGGTGGCTTCACGGCGTTTTTGCCTTCGAGTTCTATGCCCAAGGTTGCCGCTGGGCTGAGCACGAAGAGGCCCGGTGAGACGATCCTTGAGATCAGCGCCGGATCGAGCGTCTCGATCCCGTCGCCGATCAGCTCTCCATTTGGACTGACCTGGATCCGGGCACAGTCCCTCGCATCGAGCAGCCGCAGCACCAACAGAGGATAGGGCGGGACCTTGC
>JBCCUO010000871.1:0-2047 GCA_039196805.1 Planctomycetota bacterium
CGGCGGTCTCCGGCGAAGAGCTGACCGCCCTCTTCCCAACGTCGAGCCTAGCCAAGATGACAATCAACTGCCAAAGTGCTTGGGCGACGAAACGGGTAAGAAAGATGATCGCAAACAGCACAAAGTGACTCGGTGTTTCTTGGAATCCTGGTCCGAGGCGAAATTGCCGTCGGCAGCCGGATTGGAAGACTTGAGTCGAACTAACGATTTCGCTTGAAATTGGTCAAGATGAATTGCCCGCACTTGGGCAAGTCCCCACCCAGCTTGGTTTGTTAGATGGACGACCTGGATGTGCCTCGATTGGCGGAATACCTGCACATCACGCCTGACCAAGTCAACAAAATGGCCACTCGGGGACAGATTCCCGGACGTCGCGTCGGTGGCCAGTGGAGATTTAGCGAAGCGGAGATTCACCATTGGCTGGAGGACCGGATCGGGGCCAGCGAAGGTGAAGAGCTGGACAAGGTTCAACGAGTCATCGACCGCGCGACCGACGCGTCACAAGACCGCCGGATCAGCGAACTCTGCAACGTCGATTCGATCCGCGTGCCGCTGAACGCGCGAACACGCGGTTCCGTTATCCGCACGATGTGTCAGGCAGCCGCCGCCACGGGAATGATGTGGGACGCGCAAGCAATGAGTGAGGCGGTCGCGTCGCGCGAACAGCTGCACCCGACCGCCCTGGACAACGGCGTCGCCCTGCTGCACCCACGGCGTCCGCAAACATCGATCTTGTCCGACTCGGTGATCGCCTTGGGGATTTGCCCCTCGCCGCTGCCCTTTTCTGACTCCGGTCAGCTGACCGATGTCTTTTTCCTGATCTGCTCTTACGACGACGCCATCCACCTTCGTACCCTGGCCCGACTGAGTCGCTTGGTGGGTGATGAAGAACTGCTTGCGGAATTGCGAGCCTGCGAGACCGCCGGTCAAGCTTGGCAAGTGCTTCACGATGGTGAGGCAAAACATTTTGGGGACGACTAGGAGTAACGTGATGCGTCGCGATCAAGCAGTCGGCAACGATGGAACGCTGCTTTGGATCGGCGACCGGACCGACCGCCACCTTCGTCCCAGCTTCGAAACGTGCGAGTCAATGGCGGCCCAAGTCGCCTTTCGGCCCAGCGCTCACGCGGCAATCGATCGACCGGCTGCAAGCGTCGACAGAGTCGTGCTGGCTCACTCGCAGCGCTTGATCGACCGAACGGCCGCATTCACGCTGGAGACTCTACGATCACGACACTCAGATGCATCGATCGTCCATTTGGACGGGCCGCTGGTGGTCGGACACACTCGCGGCGCAAGCCAGCTGGACCAGCCTCCGCGCATCGCTTGGCACCAAGGCCCCTGGTTCGTCTCCCGCTGGTTTGAGCCACAAAGCCGGTCCGACACCGTGATCCAGCCGGCCATCGACGGGTCACGCCCCGGGATCGGCCGTAGCATGCTGGTCGTGGCACGCCGGCTGATCGACGCGGAGCCGTTGATCGACCAATCCGCCTCGGCAGGATGGAGCACCGCCTGGACATCCTCACCGAACCTATTTGGACATCGCAGACTTGATCTGATCTGTTGGGACGAGTCTCTGACGCCGCCGAGTTCGACCGAACAGTGGCGAAGACGAATCGCCGCCGCAGCCAAGGCGACGCATGCGGCCACCCAGCACGTCTGGTGGACGGGTGCAAGTCGGCAAGAGTCAGCGGAAGCAGCGTATCAAGCCGGAGTTGATTTGGTGATGGTCAAACCGTTCACCACATCCGCTCTGGACGTGCTCTTACGATCTCGAGCCGCGGGTGATGCTGACAAGCATGCATCGATGCAGTTGAATGCCGCGTAGAAATCCAAGACGACACCTTTCTTCCTCCAGCGTTCGCGCCAGGCGGATGTATCGCTACTCAGTTAGGCTCCCCCGCATACCGCGACACCAGTCCGCTTGCTGGTCCCCACCCTTCAAACTGCACTGCACCGTGGCCACCACCTTCGGTCGTTCGTAAGGTGAATCGAGGCGGTACGAAGAATCCGCATCGCCAGGTATGCTTAAGGCACGTTTGGAAGC